>CAZARO010001402.1:0-1800 GCA_964487165.1 uncultured Solibacteraceae bacterium
CATCCTGCCCCACTTTGGGCGCTCCGTCGCAACCAGAATTTAACAACTTACAGGTTGCGTAACGAAGCTTCTGGGGAGGTAGCTGAGAGCGTCCTACCGTATCCTAACCCCCACTTCCCTGCCCGCCGGAACCTCCAGTTCGAGTATCCCCCCCGAGTCGGTGTCGGCCTCGTACAACTCCTGGTCGTCTACTTCCACCTCATAAGTGTGACGCGGATCGAGATTCACAATAAACACTGAGCTGCCTTCGTCCACGGTGACACGAAAACGGCGTGCGCTGCGCCCGAAGCATACCGCCGCGGTGTGCAGCAGCAGGTTTGCGGGCGGATGCGCCGCGTCCAGCGCGGTCGCGCGGCCGTTCTCGAAGATCTGCATCGCGCCGTCGAAATAGCCGAACCATTCGGCGCCATCGTCCCAATCGCTGCGCACGAAAAGGCGGCCGAAATCGGCGTTGTGCCACACCGTGGGAGTGTGGTCGTAGCTCAAACCGGGCTGATACGGATTGGCCCATAGAAACTCGTAGGTCACGCCAAACGCACCGCGCAGCAGGTAGCGGTCGTGCATCAACCAGCCCTGCAGCAGTTGCGTGTCCGGCGCGTTGGGGTCGTAGGCCACCATCGCCAGCTCGGCCGCTCGAGATAGCGCCGCCGCGCGCAGGTCGGGCTCTCCGGTGCGGCGCGCGGCGCCTATATAATAATCGTTCTCCGGCGCTTCCATGGGGGCCGGGTAGTAACTTACCAGATGTTCGGTGGGGAAGCCCCGGAAAAACGGCCCCGCGGTATCGCGCAAATCGACGTTGGTGCTGTCGCGGACTACGTGCATCAGCTCATAGAGCGAGTACGCATCTTCCCGCCCGACCACCGCGCGTCCGGCAGCCAGCGCGGGCACCATCTTGCCGATCCACCAGCCGCGAAGGTCGCGTTCCAGCTCCTGCCGGGGAACCTGCGGCAGGTGATCGAAAAGCGCCACCGCCGCCAGCACCCGCGCCTCCACCGCGGCGATGGCGCCGTTCGAGGCCGTGTCCGCCATGCCGCTTTGCATGCGGCCTTCCAGGGCGCGCTTCTGGGCCTCGCTGAGCAGATCCTGGCACCAATCGTAGACCAGCGCCTGCTGCCGGAGGTCAGTGGCCGGACCGAGAGCCCACGCGATAGCTTCGCGCCCGGCCGCGGCATCGCCCGCCACCTGATAGTAAAGCGCATTGGCCAGGCCGGTTTCCGGCATAGCGGCGTGGCCGGCCATAAACAGCTGAAACTGTTCCCAGCGGAGCGATTTCCGCTCCCGCTCGCGGCGCAGCAGGCGCAAACGCGCCGGACGCAGCAACAGCCGGGGATGATCGGTGGAGACTACGATCGGTTCGTCGCCGGCGGGCGGCTGCGCCGATAAGTACAACCCGCAACCTAGCGCCAGCACCATCGCGGTTCTTGAGGGCATCAGTCCTGATTGTGTCATAGGGACACAGGCTTCGCCCACGGCTCCACAGCGGGCGACGGATTCCTTCCGTCATGTCACTGAAACAACAACGGTTGAAGTATGTTGACAGGTGGTGAGCCGATTGCTAAATATGGTTCTGAATTGGCGAAATGACCTTTCAAACCTGCCCTCTGCAGCAACAGGCCGGTAGGAAAAGGGATGGGCGGAGCGAAGACACCGTGCTTGCGGGAGCCGATGTTTGCAGCAGCTTCGTTCGTTCGTTTCCCTTGCTGGTTGCCGCAGAGGGGATTTTTTGCCGGACGGTTTCAAGTTTCTCTCCCGGGGGTTTCGGTAGCGGTAGTTGTCTGGCGTTTCTGGCGAGGAAAAATA
>CAZARO010001403.1:0-1799 GCA_964487165.1 uncultured Solibacteraceae bacterium
CTGCCAACGCAGCGGGAACAAAATTCTCGTTGGCGCCCATATAACGGGAACTAAATACTTTCTGGCGCAAAATTACCGTCGATTGCCAAAGACCGCTTGCTGACGCGCGCGGCTCTGTAACACCTCGCTGATTCCACGAGACTTCTTACTGAGCCGCGACCGTAAGGGAGTGGTCATCGACGACCGGAAACTTTCGCGCCCGAAAGTAACTAACAGGCAGCCTACTAAATGTCCGGGCCAACTAAGTAGAATCCTTCTATGGCACCTCGATCGCCATCGTGCGGCGAGCAGTCGCGCCGCCCTGTACTGCCGTGACGGCGATCTCGTACACCCCGGGATCGAGGCCGCTGAATGGAATCCGGCTTACCACCCGCATCGAGCCGTCGGCGTCAGCCGGGGGAAGGCTGGGCCGCACCGCGCTTACTAACTGCCCATTGTGGGAGATCGCGATCCGCACGTCGGGGCTCGCACCAGGGCCAGGGTACAGAACGAAATAAAGGCCCTCGGCGGCATTGGACTTGGTTATCGTACTGTTCATCTCCGGCGTAACCTTGCCGCCCGAGAACTCCAACGGGTTTGTAACGTCGCGATCATCGCCGTTGGGCTGCACGCTCCGCACTAGCACCAGGTCGCTCATGGCGATGCGTCTTTCCGCCGGCGCGGAAGGCACCACGAGAGCGATTCTGCCGGTACTGGCGGCATTCCCGTCCCGGTCGTCCGCCACGGCTTCCAGGTGGTAACGGCCGGGCGGAAGACGCAACGGCAGCGTGACGGTCACCTCGCCGCGCTCGAACTCGGCCCGTTTGTCCGCGGGGGCCTGAAACAGCAGATCGCGCGAAATCTTGCGCACCACCTGCTCCTGCTCGTCCTTCACCAACGCCAGGAACGATACGTGGATGCGAAACTGCTTGGCCTGTGCGTCATCGGTGAAATGCAGCGCCCGGCTGGGAACCGAAAACACGGCACGGCACTCGGTCTCCTCGCCTGCCGCGCGGAAGGCCAGCACGCCAGCATGAAAATCGAAGTCATGCGGCAACGGATGGCGGTCCAGCACCGCCAACGCGGCGAGCTCAAATGGCGCCACTGATTCGCCGCCTAGCACGGGTAGCGCGAAGTAGCCTTTCCGGCCCTGGATCTGGAGGCCGGGCCTCCGCGCGCGCACCTCGATAGAGCGGAAACGGCCATCGTAATTTGAAGATGTAGGCGCATAAGTTGCCTCATAGTGCGCCCGCACTTCTTCCATCACGCGTCGCAGCGGCGCCCGCAGATCGTTGGTATCGGTGATCGGGAATCCGCCGGTATCTTCCGCCAGTTCGCGCAGGTTTTCCTGATAGTTGGTGGGCATGACGGCCGGGCCGCCGCCTGCGCTCCGGATCGCGTCGGTCGTCATCCTGGCCACTCTCACCCGCGACATGGTATCGAGTCCGCTGGGGTCCACAGTGTAGAATGCGATGTTAGCGCGATTGGCTTCGCTGACCATGGCGCGATACCGCTCTGGCTGCTGCGGGGGAATGATGAGACCGGCCGAGAAATAGACGACGGTCTTGCGGCCGGGCAGTTGGGCCTGCGCGCGAATCAAATGTTGCAGCGCATCGATCGACAGATTGCCGGCTTGCTCGCTCATGATTGCGATCGAAAGCGCGGCCACCCGCGCCTCAGCAGGAGAATAACGGTCGGCGCCCGTTCCGCCGGCGGGGCCCCCCTCCTCGGCGGAGCCCGGCCGAATCGGCTGGAAAGGTCCCGATGCCAGCAAATTGAGCGCCATAACCGCTGCCCGCATATCCTTAGCGAACTCCTGG
>CAZARO010001404.1:0-1797 GCA_964487165.1 uncultured Solibacteraceae bacterium
GGTCCCCTACATTGACCTCCGCATCGCGTTTGAAATTGGTGGAGATACACCCGCCATCGAAAAAGTGGTCATCGTGCAACACGGAAACGACCGCGTGGGACTGGTGGTGGACCGTGTCCTCGGCACGCACCAGACAGTCATTCAATCGTTGGGGAGCTTTTACAAAAACGCAGACGTGGTTTCGGGAGCCACCATCATGGGCGACGGACGTGTGGCCCTGATCATAGACATCGCCGCGGTCGTGCGGTATGTGGATCGCCAATGCCGGACGGTGGTACCCGCGGCGTAGGCCAACGCAGAGCAATCGGCCGCCTGTTAAGGTGTAGCGCCGAGCCTCCCCGCACCGGCGGGAAAGCGTTTGCAGCAGGAAATCTGGAAGGACTGAAAAAGTGAAGAACTGGAAGATTGGAATCAGAATGACCGCCGGCTTCGGCGCGGTCGTGGCCATTGCGATGGCTCTCGGCCTGTTCGCTTACACCAAAGTGGTCGGCATAGATACGAACGCCAGCGAGGTCGTCGGGTATGGGCTTCCCAAGGTGTATCTCGTGGGCCAGATCGAGAAGAACGTGCATCTCACTTTGTCCCTGGCGCTGCAACATGTTATGTCGACAGACCACCAGAAGACGGCCGCTGTGGAAGCGCAGATTCAGACCCTTCAATCGACGAATGCCGGAATAGTCTCGCAATACGAGAAGCTCGTAAACACCGACAAAGGACGAGCGCTGTTGCAGGAGTTCCAGGCCGCCAGGACGGCGTTCTGGGCGGCCCTCGATGAAACCCTGCAAACCAGCCGGATCGGGACGACGGAAGCCAAGCGGCGCGCGGCCGACATGGTGAACCAGCGGGTTCAGCCGCTGCAGGATAAATATGCCCAGGCCGCCGAGAACGTAGTCACCCTGAACAAGACGGCCGCCGACGAAGCCGGCAAATCGATCCTGGACGCCGACAGTAGCGCCAAAACGGGCATCATGGTCTGTCTGGCAATTGCCCTGATGATCGGAATCGGCATCTCCATTCTCATCACGAAGAGCATTACGCAACCTCTCGCCATCGCCAACAGCCTTGTCGCCACCGTGGCTCAGGGCGATCTCCGCAAGAAGGCCGACGTCACTTCACGAGATGAATTGGGCCAGATGGTCGGGGCTGTTAACGAAATGATCGACAATCTGCGCAAGACCGTGGGGGGAATCGGCGCTGCGGCGGCTAACGTTGCCAGCGGCAGCGAAGAGATGAGTTCCACCGCGCAGCAGCTTTCACAGGGCGCGACCGAGCAGGCGGCCGCCGCGGAGGAAAGCACCTCTTCCATGGAGGAGATGACTTCGAGCGTCCAGCAGAACGCCGACAATGCGAGACAGACGGACAAGATCGCATCCAAGGCCGCGGAGGATACCAAGACGGGCGGCGAGGCGGTAGCGCGCACCGTTCAGGCGATGAAAGAAGTCGCTGAAAAAATCAATATTATCGAAGAAATCGCCCGCAAGACGGACCTGCTCGCCTTGAACGCCGCGGTGGAAGCCGCACGAGCCGGCGAGCATGGAAAAGGGTTCGCGGTGGTGGCCTCGGAGGTCCGCAAATTGGCCGAACGCAGTCAAACCGCGGCCGCCGAGATCAGCCGTCTCACCGCCGATGGGGTGAAGACCGCCGACGGCGCCGGCCAAATGTTGGCCAGGCTGGTACCCGACATTCAGAAAACAGCGGAACTGGTGCGCGAGATCGCCGCTGCCAGCGTGGAGCAAAGCACCGGTGCGTCGCAAGTGAACAAAGCCATCCAGCAACTCGACCAGGTGATCCAGCAGA
>CAZARO010001405.1:0-1794 GCA_964487165.1 uncultured Solibacteraceae bacterium
AAGGGTTTCGAAGAGGCCGGCGTTGAAGATCGCTGAGCTGTTCTATTCGCTGCAAGGCGAGGGTGCGCTGGTGGGGGTGCCGTCGGTCTTCATCCGGACGAGTGGGTGCAATCTGCGTTGCGCATGGTGCGATACGCCGTACACGTCCTGGCAGCCCGAGGGCAGCGAGTTGTCGATGGAGCAGATTTTGCATGAAGTGCAGGCGTATCCCGCGCGCCACGTGGTGGTGACCGGCGGCGAGCCTATGATGCTGCCCGACATGGTGCCGCTCACCTTCCGCCTGCGCGCGCTGGGCCTGCACATCACTATCGAGACGGCCGGTACGGTATTTCGCCCGGTGGCCTGCGACCTGATGAGCATCAGCCCGAAGCTCTCCAATTCCACGCCGGCCGGGCCTTGGGGCCCACAGCACGATCGCCTCCGTATCCAGCCCGAGGTGCTGGCCGAATTGATGGGCCGCCACGAGTATCAGCTCAAATTCGTGATCGCCGCGCCCGGCGATTTGGAGGAAGTAAGGCCGCTGCTGGAGACGCTGCGGGCGGATCGCGGACGCGTTATCCTGATGCCCGAAGGCACCGATCGGGAAGTGCTCCGCGAGCGCTCCCTGTGGCTGGCGGAAATCTGCAAGGAGGAGGGCTTCCGATTCAGTCCGCGGCTGCACGTGGACCTGTATGGAAACCAGCGAGGAGTTTAAAGCATGACTGCTCTATCGGCCGACCCCGTCTGCCGCGAACATCTTGTAGGCCGCCAGCACCCCGAACGGCCGGAACGCTTCGACGCGGTCATAGAGGCGCTGCGCAATACTGGCTCGCTCGAGCGTATGCTGCATCTGGAGCCGCGGATCGCGACGGAAGAGGAGTTGCTTTTGTGCCACACGCCGGCGTACCTGCAAGTCGTGCGGCGCGATGTGGAGGCCGGGCACCACTATTTGAGCACCGGCGATACGGAAATCGACGGGCGCTCATGGGATGCCGCGGTACACGCCGCCGGCGGGGCGATGAACGCCGTGGACGCGCTGGTGGCGGGGCGTGCGCGCAACGCCTTTTGCGTGGTGCGGCCGCCGGGGCATCATGCCAACGCGGGCCGCGGAATGGGTTTCTGCGTGCTGAACAACGTCGCGCTGGCGGCGCGGTATGCGCAGCGGCGCCATGGCATGGAGCGCGTCCTGATCGTCGATTGGGACGTACACCACGGCAACGGCACACAGGACATCTTTTACTCCGACCCCTCGGTATTGTTCTGCAGTACGCATCAGTGGCCGCTATATCCGGGAACCGGCCGCGCGGATGAGACCGGCGCGGGGGCGGGTCAGGGGACGACTATGAATTTTCCGTTCCCCGCGGGGTCCGGCCGCCAGCAGATTCTGGGCGCCGTGGAGAATTCGCTCATGCCCGCGGCGGAGCGGTTCCGGCCCGACCTGGTGCTGATCTCGGCGGGCTTCGATTCGCGCATGGGCGACCTGCTGGGCCAGTTCACGTTGACCGACGGCGACTTCACCGACCTTACCCGCCGCATGATGGAGATAGCGGATCGCCACGCCGGCGGACGTTTGGTATCGATACTCGAAGGCGGTTATAGCTTGCCGGGTCTGGCGAGCGCCGCGGCGGCCCACGTGGACGCGTTGATGGCAAGCACCTCCAGTGACATTCGTTAAGTTTATCTTCGTGAGCTTGTACGACACGCTGGCCGGTCTATCGTTAGAGGAAGAAATGGACTGTGGATGCCAGCACCCCGAGGGTTTCGCTTGACGAGTCGAGCGGTCCAACCTCCGGAACGAAGCGCAATTGGCCACAG
>CAZARO010001406.1:0-1794 GCA_964487165.1 uncultured Solibacteraceae bacterium
CCACCCGCGAAGCCGAGAAGCGCGGCTACACCGCCGGCCACTTCTCCTTCAACGTTCCGGGCGGCCGCTGCGAAGTCTGCCAGGGCGATGGCACCGTGACCGTGGAGATGCAGTTTCTGGCCGACGTGGAGCTCATCTGCGAGGAGTGCAAGGGCACGCGCTACAAGAGCGGCATCCTCGAGATCCGCTACAACGGCCTCAATATTCATGAGGTGCTACAACTCACCGTGGCTGAAGCCATGACGTTCTTCCATGCCGCGCCGCGCCTGGTGCATAAACTCAAGGTACTGGATGACGTCGGGCTGGGTTACCTGCGCCTGGGCCAATCGGCCACTACGCTCTCCGGCGGCGAAGCGCAGCGCGTCAAGCTGGCGTCGCACCTGGCAATGGCCAGTTGCGTGGGAACGCTCTTCATTTTCGACGAGCCCACCACCGGCCTGCACTTCGACGATATCGCCAAACTCGTCGCCGCCTTTGAGCGCCTGATCGGCAACGGCGGAAGCCTGATTATCATCGAGCACAATCTCGACGTGATCAAGGCCTGCGACTGGGTGATCGACCTGGGGCCCGAAGGCGGCTGGCGCGGCGGCCGCGTGGTGGCCGCGGGGACGCCCGAAACGGTGGCCGGCGTGGCGGAGTCCTACACCGGGCAGTACCTGCAAGGCGTGCTAGGGCGCTAAACTCTACTTGGAGGTCCGATGAGGTCTATTCTGTTGCTCGGCTTTTTGCCGTTCTCGATGCTGGCGGCGCCGGCGCTGGGAATCGTCAAGCCCGTGGTGGCGCAATCGGATGGCGGCGAGGCGCTGCCCGCCGCGTTCAAACATGTGGCAGGAGAGACGGTGTTCTTCTCGTGCAACATTGCCGGATTCACCAAGTCTTCCGACGAGCAGATTAGCCTGACTTACTCGGTGCAGGCCTTTGACCCGAAAGGCGTGCCGGTGGCGGAAATCTACAAAGGGGAAGCCAAGGAAGAGGTCGGCCCGCAGGATAAGAGTTGGCTGCCCAGGATTGAAACTCAAATTATTTTGCCCGATGTCTTGCGGCCGGGTAGTTATAAGATCTTAGTGAAAGTGGACG
Source organism: uncultured Solibacteraceae bacterium (assembly GCA_964487165.1). GTDB lineage: Bacteria > Acidobacteriota > Terriglobia > Bryobacterales > Bryobacteraceae > PALSA-129. Next base: position 1,078 of record CAZARO010001406.1, read on the forward strand.
ATCTGCTGGCTAAGACCTCGGCCGATCTCACCGTGCCCTTTGAAGTGGCCGCCCGCGATGTTGCCGCCAGCCCCGCGCTGCTGGCCAAGGATTTCCGCTGGTACCACAACGAGGACGATCAGCGGGCCATGAGCCAGCCGGTTTATCGCGCCGGCGATAACATGTTCATGAGATTCGATATCACCGGGTTCAAGTACGGCGAGAATAATAAGGTGGATGTAAGCTATGTGGCGTCGCTGATGCTGGAAGACGGTAAGACCATCTGGACGCAGCCGGAGCCGGCCACCGAACAGAGCGAGGCTTTCTACCCCAAGCCGTACTTCACGGGAGAGTTCGGCATCTCACTGCAAAAGGATTTCAAACCTGGAACTTATTTCATGGTGGTAGCCGTAAAAGACGCCATCGGCAAGCAGAATTATCAGGGTAAGTTTCAATTTACCGTGCAGTAACTCATGCCGGAAACACTCGAACTCGGCGCCCGCGAATTGCGCATCGAAGACGTGCTGCGCGTCGCCCGCGAAGACGCCCAAATCTCCATCGGCACGGCTGCGCGCCGCCGCATCGCCCGCGGCCGGGAGCGCCTGGAGGAGCTCATCGCGCACGGTGAGCGGATCTACGGCGTAAATACCGGGGTGGGCGGCAACATTGGCATTGCAGTGGCGCCGGACCAGATGGAAGTCATGCAGCACAACCTCGTGCGCCACCTGGCTTGCGGCA
>CAZARO010001407.1:0-1792 GCA_964487165.1 uncultured Solibacteraceae bacterium
ACGCCACCAGCCTGGGCGCGGTCGAGTCCACCATCGAACGGCGGGCCAGCATTCCCGGGCAGGAGCACCTGCCTCCGGGGTTGCTGCGGCTGAGCGTCGGTATCGAGGCCGTTGAGGACCTTTGGACCGATCTGGAACGAGCGCTGCGCAACGTCCCGGGAGTGTAGTATGGGGCGCGCAACCGTGGGAGGTAAAATATTCGGCTGATCGGCCGCTCCCTCGCGGTCGAGGCTCGGTAGGCTCTTGCAAGACACGGAAGCGCCATTTCCGAGCGGGGCGCGCTAGCAAGCGGTTCTTCGAATTTTGCAGAGGAATCGCAAAACATCGAAGACCGTATCGACTTTGCCCACCCGCCCTACTTCAATTCGGCAAACACCTGCATCATCTGACCGTGAGCCAGCACCGCGGCCGGATCGCGCTGCATCGCCTGATCGTAATGGCGCGCGAACTCCGACCCGGATTCTGACGGCAGCAGCAATTCGCGCGCTTTGGCGATCAGGCGGGTGGCGTCCTCCGGTGTGGCCGGCTCCTTCTGCGCCAGGGTCTCATCGACAATCACGATGAACTGCGAGATCTCGCGCAGCCAGGCGAACCAGGGGTCGTCGAGCACCAGTTGCAGGTACTGGCCGGTGGTAGCGATGCGCGCCACGTCGCGTTCATACGCCGCCCGCTCCGAATCGAGGAGCGACTTATGCCAGCGCAGGAGTCCGTTGCGAAGAGCGGTCAAATTGGGGCGGGTGAGATCGGCCATTCGGTTTCATGTTACCGTGCCGTAACGATCTTGGGGGAAAATAGGAAGAATGAGTTTCCTCGACAACCTGGAAGATAACCTCAAGAGCCTGGAGTCGCAAGAGGAGGGCAAGGAATCGGCCGAGCGCACGCGCCGCATCCGCGAAAGCGAGAAGGCCAGCGCGCAAGCCGCGGCGCCGTGGGCGGAAGAGCTGAAGAAGGGGCCGTTCACCGCCGAATTACTCAAGCAAGCAGCGCGCATCGGCTTCTCGTTGCGGCTGAAAGTGAACGTGGTGTGGCTGGGCACCACGCTTCGCCTGGAAGCTCGCGACCGGCGGCTGGAACTGCGTCCCACGGCGGCCGGCGTGGTGGCCGTGTACCTGGAGAATGGCGCCGAGACACACAGCGAGCCGATGGATCTGCGGAGCGATGCCGCCGACCTGGTGCGCCGATGGCTGGGCGCCCCGGCTCCGTAATCGCCAATCGGCCGACACCGCTCGCGGGCGAACTTCCGGCGGGTAGACTTGAGAGATATGCAGACTCCGAGCTTCGACCCCGGCCTGACCAAGCAGGTGATCGCTCCCTTACGGCGGGTCATCGGTGAAGATGGCCGATTCAACGTTCACCGCCGCGGCACCACGTGGCGCGATTTCCACCCCTACCTCCATCTGGTCAACATGTCCTGGGCGCGATTCGTGGCTTCTCTGTTCGTGGGCTACATCGTGATCAATTCATTGTTTGCCGGGGTGTATTTTGTATTGGGTCCCGGCCAGCTCGCCGGCTCCGATGCCCCCACCGAATGGGGCCGCTTCCTGAACGACTTCTTCTTCAGCTCGCATACTTTGAGCACCGTGGGCTACGGCAACATCGCGCCCAAAGGCGTGGCGGGGAACGTAGTGGCCACCTTCGAAGCCCTGGTGGGAGTGCTGGGTTTCGCCGTCGCTACGGGGCTGTTATTCGGGCGCGTGTCGCGGCCATCGGCCCGCATAGGCTTCAGCGAGAACATGCTGGTGGCCCCGTATCAGGACGGCACCAGCCTGCAGTTCCGCGTGGTCAACCGGCG
>CAZARO010001408.1:0-1787 GCA_964487165.1 uncultured Solibacteraceae bacterium
GCCAGCGAATACTGTCCGCCCATCCCCAGATGGTCGTAATGCGCGCCCAGAATGATGTATTCGTCGGTGGTCCCGGGAAGATACGCCACCACGTTGTGGACCGTCTTCACTTCATGCTGGATGTCCACCTGCGCCTCCACCCGGATGGTGTCCGGAAAGGCGAAGGATTCGGGCTTCAGGTCCTTGTCGATGTCGGCTTCCAGCTTGTCCAGGCTCTTGCCGGCATCCTGGAACCAGCCATCCAGCAGCGCTTCCTTCACCTCCACGACCTCGATCCCGGCGTCCTTGGGGCCTTCCGTGCTGCCGAACTTCTCCAGTTCCGGCGGTTCGTTGGGATGGTTGGCGCGGTCTTCGATGAGGATCATGGCCACGGCGCCGTGCATCTTGGCGTTGGCGGCCTTATTCGTGAAGAGCGAGTGCGACGTCAGCGCCTTGCCGGCGAAGACACTCTTCTCGTCGTTCTCCTGCGGCTCATGGCGCAGCACCAGCACGATTTTTCCCTTCACATCGAGCCCCGCGTAATCGGCGTAGCGGTACTCCGGCGCGGTGATGCCGTATCCCGCGAAGACTACCGTCCCGCTGAATTTGCCGGTGGAGGAAAAGCTGATGGGCACAAAATCGAGAGTACCCAGCGTGGTGGAACGGCCATTCTCGGAAAACGCGAAACGGTTTCGCGGACCGAGCCTGGCGTCGGTAGTCACCGGGAAGCTCTGCAGATAGTTCTTGCCTTCCGCGGGCTTCACTCCGAACTGGCGATACTTCCCGGCGAGGTAGCGGGCCGCGGTCTCCAGTTCCGGACTGCCGGTGGCGCGCCCCTTCAACTCCGGCGACGCCAGATATTTCACATCGTCCAGGTAAAGCTTCGGATCTACCTTGGCATCGGAGCCAAAGGCTGATATGCCCGCCAACATGGCGAGGCACAATAGGGGCGCTAGCCCGCGTTTCCTACTGGTCATTTCACCCCTCAGTTACTGCTTCTTGATAGGCAATGCTCCCGGCTGGGGCAGGCCCGGCAGGTCCAACTTTTTTACTTCGCAGCCACAATCCTCGCCGGCGTTCTTGGCGACCTTCTGGTATTCGATCTCGTTATCGATGGTGGCCTTCAGACTGGCCCACTCGACGGAGTTCGCAATCCGGCGCCCGTTCACAAAGATGGTGGGCGTGCTGTTGATCTCCAACTCCTTGGCTTTGGCGATCTCGGCGTCCACTTCCTTGTCGGTCTCCTTGGTGTCCATGCACGCGCCCAATTGCACCGCGTCGATGTCCTTGCGGTCCTTCGACCAGATGCCGACAATCGACTTGAAATTATCGGCCGTGGTGGTCTCCTGGTGTTGGTAGACCCAGTCGTAATACTCCCAGAAGGATGCGGGATCCTGGTGGAACACGCAACGCCCGCCAATGGCCGCCGCGCGCGCCCAGGGGTGCAACTGCTCCAGCGGAAAATCGATGAAGTACAGGCGCACCTGGGTGGGGAATGTGGATACCAGGTTCTGGCGGAGCATCTGCGCCTCCACCTTGCAATAGGGGCACTGAAAATCGCTGAACAGGACGATCACCACGGTGGCGCCGGGCGTGCCCAGGCTGGGCTGGAACGTGGTTTTAAGCTTGTCGAGATCCTTCTTGAAGGGGTTGAAATTCACGTCGAAGGCGTTGCCTTGCAGAATTTTGCCGCCGTCTTTGGTGACATACAGCAGCTCATCCCCGGAGGCCTGCCCGCGCGTGATTTTCACGTGGACTTCCTGCATTCCCGGCACGTCCGATGGTTTGGGATCGCTGATGGTGACGGT
>CAZARO010001409.1:0-1783 GCA_964487165.1 uncultured Solibacteraceae bacterium
GCGCGAGCCATCCACGTAAACCATGCGCGGGATCACTTGGGGCTGGCGGAAGCCCGCGCGCACCAGCAACGGGTACAGGCTGCGTCCGATCAGCCCGTCGCCGCCCATGCGGGCCTGAATCTCCACCAGGCATGCCACCGTGCGCGATGCTTCCGGAGTCTGCGGATGGCAGTACCAGGAGCCGTGATCGCCCTCGATCGCGGTGATGGTTCCGTGCGGTTTCAACATGCGGCGCAGCACCGCGAGAGCCTTCTCCGGCTCCGCCAGGTGCTCCAGCACGAAGCAGATGAACACGTCGTCGAAGGTCGCTTCCGCGAAGGGCAGATGAAACAGGTCGGCGAGCGCGAAGCAGACGTTGCGGTGCCCGCCGGCCTCCACCCGTCTGCGGGCCAGTTCGAGCGAGGCCGGCGAAACGTCGACCGAGACAATCTCGGCATCGGGACTGTTCCCGGCCAGAATCACGGTCTGCGCCCCGGTCCCGCAGCCGGCTTCCAGAACGCGGCGCCCTGGCGCGTAGCGCACGCTCTCATGCAACAAGCCGCTCAGCGTGCTGGCCTGATCGTAGAGCCGCTCGGCCTCTCGCGAAGAATAGCCGTGGACGTATTCCGCTCCGGACATCCCTACTCACTATACTGGAGCGACTTCGAGATCAGCAGCTTCGCGGCGTCGATTTCCTCGCGCGCGATGGTGTGCGGCATGCCGGGATAGCGTTTCAACTCGACATCCGCCCCCAGGTCCGCGAGCACCTTGGCGGACTCCGCGACGCGCTGCCAGGGGACATGGGGATCGGGATCTCCGGAGCCCAGGAACACGGGCGTGCCCGCCAGGCTGCCCGGGTAGCGGAAATCGGTTCCCGGCGGACCGATGAGTCCGCCGGTGAACGCGACCAGGCCGCCGTAGCGGGCGGCATTGCGGGCCACGAATTCGGATGCCAGGCAGGCGCCCTGCGAAAAGCCCGCAATCACGATCTTCTCGCGCGCGATACCGCGGCGCACCGCGCCCTCGACGGTCTCACCCACTTGGGCGAGCGATTCCGTCAGCCACGGTTCATTGCGCTCAATGGGCGCGAGGAATGAATAGGGATACCAGGCGTGCCCCGCCGCCTGCGGCGCGAGATACTCGACGCCCGGAAATCCGAACTCTTCGCGCAGTCCGAGAATGTCTTCCGCGGACGCGCCGCGCCCGTGCAGCAGGACGATGGCGGCCTTCATCGCGCCGCCTCCGCCGGAACTCCGGGTAATGTGAGGGGCGGCAGCACCGCTTCCAGGCGGGCGCGTTCCGGCTCGAGCCAGGCGGGCAGCACCAGGTGCGAGCCGAGTTTTTCGGGCGCTTCGTCCACCGCGAATCCCGGCGGATCGGTGGCGATCTCGAAGAGGATATTGCCGGGCTCGCGATAGTAAATCGAATGGAAGTATTTGCGATCCATCACCGGGCTCACGCCGTAATTCAGTTTGCTCAACTCGCCCAGCCAGGCGCGCTGCCCGGCATCGTCAGCGGTCCGCCAGGCGATGTGATGCACGGTTCCCACCAGGACGCGGCCATGCCGCTCCTCGGGAACGTGGAGCACGTCCACCAAACGGGCGGATTCGCCCGAATCGGCGGCATAGCGGAAGCGGTTGCCATCCTGCGCCACCAGTTTGAAACCCATGGTATCGGTCAACAGAGCGGAAGTCGGGGCGAGATCCGCCTCCGACAGCGTGGCGCTGTGAAAGCCGCGAATGGCGAATGGCAGCGCAATGGGGCCTGCGTCGTAAGCCCGGCCGACCTCGGTCGCCGCGGTGGC
>CAZARO010001410.1:0-1780 GCA_964487165.1 uncultured Solibacteraceae bacterium
TTGCGGTTTAGATACGCTCGTTCCTTCTCAGCTTGTTTCCGCAATCGTAGCCATGTCGCCGGATCCACTGCCAATGGCGTCACACGCCCGGTCGCCAGATTCACGAACCCTCCGTGGTAAGCGATGCGCCCGTACCGGAACAGCCGAGCCAACAGCGCCAACACATGATTGGCGATGGTGCTGTTGATGTAGGGCTCTTGGAGTTGAATCGCCTCCGCGGCGCTGCACGCCGGGAGCCGATCCCTCTTATCGGCCTGTGCGTTCACGATGGATGGGAATAGTTCGTGAACACACGGCAATCGCTTGGCGCGATCTTTGCGGTCTTTCCGCAGCGGCTGGCCCAGCACGAATTGACCGCGATCAGCCAAATTGCCGCTGTCCAACCAGTAAAGAAAGCGACGGGATTTCAGGCGCACCACGCGGGCGATCGCCGCGCGGGCCGCGCGGGTATCAACACAGGAGATGAGGATATCGGAATCGGGCACATCCTGCCCGCAACGAACGAAATGGGGGACGGCCTCCCAGTCGAGGCCCCAGAACATGTTCAACCTGTTAATCAGGACAACGGCCTTGTAAAGGCCCACTTCCGAGCGACTAAAAGGCTGCCGTACGCAGTTTGTTTCCGTGATCCGGTCGCCATCAACCAGAAATACCTGTAGCCCATGCGGATGCCCGGAGGCCAACAGCGCCTGGTGCAAGTACGGCATTCCCGTGACGATCTGCGACCCGGTGCCACCGCACCCGACGATAGTGATCACGATACGGCGATTCCGCCAATTCACCTGGGGCAGATGCTCCGTCAACGTCTGTGGCACAGCCACTCCTCCAGCGTCCCCACCGGAATCAGCCATTCCTGCGGGAACGCTTGCCGTCCGGCCAAGTCGCGCCAGAGCCCGAGATGTCCCTCATGGTGGCTGGTGATCTTGACGTTTCCGGCATGCGTAAATTCGCTCTGAAAGAAGCCCTCAACCCACTCCCCCAGACTGAGCAGCCCGGCTGAGCGCGGCGTGGCCATGGAGCCAAGACACACGCCACCAGCCTGATTGACGTTCCAGTACGGCGCAATTGCAACGGTGCTCTGTGGCCCCGGCCTCCGGTTTTCCGTTAAGGCTCGTACGCTCAGCCCGTGCTCGTCAACCACGAACACCAGCGACGGATGCGGGTAGGATGCACCACTCAGCGTCTTGCCGTCTGACACCTCCGAGAAGAACATCGGCCTAATGGCAGCCGGTACCCACCACGCCGTCACCTCCGGCGTTCGCATCACGACGGCCTCCGGCAGAATCTCCGGCGCCATCCCGAAACCCAGCCCACGCGCCAGCGTCCGCAGAAACTCCGTGGAGATCGGCCTGCCCGCATCGAGATAGGGCGCGCCACCCTCCGGATCGCGGCAGGGCTCGTGCACGGATGCAAACGCGATCCTCTTCGCTCCACCGTATAGCAGAATCGCGGCTTTTAGCTGAACCGCCTCGGCATCGCCGAAATGCGCATCGAACCTCATTTTTGCTCCTCCAAGACATCGCAGCCCGGCAAAAGCGCCAAGAGTTCGCTCAGCCCTTCCATCATGCGTAGAAAGTGGCGCAAGTCCTCAAATCCGCCGATGATCGATTCGCGATCATTGGGGCTGAACGCCGTTGCGAAGGCGGGACTCTGCTGCTCACCGCCATTCATCCAATCTTCTTCATCACTCTGAAAGGCCTGGCAGACCAGGTCCTGCTCGTGAAAGGCCAGGATCGTGAATGGAACCGAGAAACTGCCGTTGGGATAGTATTCGTCCCAC
>CAZARO010001411.1:0-1776 GCA_964487165.1 uncultured Solibacteraceae bacterium
CTGGCAAACACAGAGGCGCCATTCCGAGCCGCGCGCGAGCAAGCGGTTCTTCGAACTTTGCACCTCCGAGCCCGCGAAAAGGTGAGCGGAGCTCGCCCCTGGAGATTGGCCACTTTCCGTGGGGCAGGATGGCATCATGCGGACCGATTGGCAATCGGTCCAGCCGGGCACAAGCCCGGCATTCGCGGGCTGAAGCCCGCGCCACCGGTGGGGTGGGCTTCAGCCCGCCAGTTTAGGAAGCAAATGGCCAAACTCCAGAGCCGGGCACAAGCCCGGCAAGCGGCGGCCTGAAAGGCCGCCTGCAGGCACGATTGCCTGCCCCACCGGTCTAGCCAACTGCATGCATGAATGGCCAAAGCCCAAAGGCGAGCGGAGCTCGCCCAGGACCGCTTACCAATCGGTCCGCAGTTTACCAACCTGCCCTACTTCCGGCGCTGATAGATGCGCCACCCCCACGCATCGAGCCGCACTTCCGGCAGTGCCGCCGCCTGCACCCCTAGCGGGACGAAGCCGCTGCCGGCGTCCGTCACCGTCCCCGCGAAGGGCCGGTTGGCGAGATTCACCGCGATCAGCAGATCCTCGCCCGTGCCCCGCCGCAGAAAGGTCAGCACGTTCGACGGGCCGCTGTTGTCCAACCACCGCAACTCGCCCGTGCGCAGCGCCGCGTGGTCCTTCCGCAATGCCATGATCTCCTCGTAAAACTTGCGGAATTCCGGCCGCCGCTCGCCGATGGGCCAAAACACCTTCAACGGCTCAAACAGCGCCGGCCCGCCCGACTCCGTGGTATCGCCCACCTCCATGCCGTTGTAAATCATCGGCGTGCCGTCCAGCGTGAACACCAGCGCCGAGGCGGCCAGCGCGCCCTTTTCGCCGAACCGCGCGATGGCCCGTTTCTCGTCGTGGTTATCGGAGAAGTACATGTGGACCGTACCGCGTGGAAACTTCTTCCGCTCCGCATTCCAGACGTCGCGCAGCAGGCTGGCGGGCTTGCCGTTCTCCACCACGTCGGTCAGCGCGCTGTGGATGGGCCATTCGTAATCGGCGTCGAAGGCGTTCACCATCAGATCGGGTGCGCTCGCTTCGGCCAGCAGGTACAGCGACGGCTGCACCTTATCCAGCCGCACCCGCGCCTGCTCCCAGAAACTGGCCGGCACCATGGCCGCGGCATCGCAGCGGAAGCCGTCCAAATGGAACTCGCGCAGCCAGTACTCGAGCATTCGGATCATGTACTCACGCAGTTCCGCATTGCGGTAATCGAGCCCCGCTACGTCGGACCAGTCGGAGATAGGCGAGATGATGCGGCCGTTGCCGTCCTTCTTGTAGAACTCCGGATGGGCCATCATGACGCTGTCCCAAGCGGTATGATTGGCCACGATGTCGATGACCACCTTCATGCCGAGCTGATGCGCGCCGTCGACCAGCGCGCGCAAATCGGCCGCCGATCCGAATGCCGGCTCGATGGCGTAGTAGTCCCGAACCGCGTACGGGCTGCCGAGCGTGCCCTTCCTATTCGACAGTCCGTTGGGATGGATGGGCATCAGCCACAGCAGGTTGACGCCGAGTTTCTCGAGATCGCCGAGCCGCGCCGTGACGCCCTGGAAGTTTCCCGTGGCCGAGAAGGCCCGCACGTTGACCTCATAGACCACCGCGCTATGCGCCCACTCCGGGCTCTGCCGCGCAGCGAGCTGGGAGAAGTCGCGATCCTGCCCGGCCGCCAGCAGCGGCAGCAGAAGTCCGAACAGCGCGATTCTCGTGACTGGCCTCATGATTCTCCTT
>CAZARO010001412.1:0-1775 GCA_964487165.1 uncultured Solibacteraceae bacterium
GCACGCTCTCGATGGGCATGATGCAGTTGCCGCCGGTGATGATCTCGGCGCCGTTCAAGATCATGCTGTTCGTCCTGGTGGACGGATGGAACCTGGTGATCGGATCTCTCATGAAGAGCTTCTACCAATGACACCCGATTCGGCGGTGCAAATCGTCCGCGAAGCTCTGATGCTGGCCTTCTGGGTGGCAGCGCCCATGCTCGCGATCGGCTTCCTGGTCGGTATCGTGGTGAGCCTGGTGCAGATTGCCACCTCCATGCAGGACACCGCCTTCAGCACCGTCCCGCGTCTCATCGCGTTCCTGGCCGGCATCCTGCTGTTGCTGCCCTGGATGCTGCAGAGGACCATGTCCTACACCGCAGCGGTATTCGGAGACCTGGGACGATATGCCCGCTAACGTCACCATCTCGATGGGCACTCTGTTCGCCTTTTTGCTGGTGCTGGCGCGCGTGGCGGGCGCCTTGGTTTTCGTGCCACTGCCGGGAATCAAGGGCGGGCCCGAGCCGGCGCGCGTTGCCTTGGCGTTCGGCATGACCCTGGCGTTGTATGGCCGTTGGCCGGCGGTCGACGCCCAGGCGGTCACCGGGATGCGGATGGCCGGTTGGGTGGCGGCGGAGGCATCGGTGGGCATCGCCATCGGCGTTTCGGTGGCCATTGCACTGGAGGCCTTCGCGCTCGCGGCGCAAGTCCTGGGATTGCAGGCGGGGTACGCGTACGCTTCCACCATCGACCCCAACACCGAGGCCGATTCCGGAATCCTGTTGGTGCTGGCGCAACTGTTCGCCGGCATGCTGTTTTTCTCCCTCGGGCTCGACCGCGAGATCCTGCGGATCTTCGCGCAGAGCCTGGACTCGGTTCCGGCGGGCACATATGTCCTGGGACGCCCGGCCGCCGACATTGTGATTCACCTGGGTGCCAGCCTCTTCGCCGTGGGCGTACGGTTGGCGCTGCCGGTGGTAGCGCTGCTGGTCATGGTGGATGTGGCGCTGGCACTGATGGGCCGGTTGAATCAGCAGCTGCAATTGCTCCATCTGGCGTTCCCGGCCAAAATGCTGACCGCCCTGTTGGTGCTCAGCTGGATCGCAGTGCTGTTTCCGCGCATCCTGTGGCAGTTCAGCGGCCAGGCCTGGACCGCCGCGCGGCGGATGTTGGGGTCATGACGCGGCATGGCGGATCAGACCAAGACCGAACAGCCTACCCAGCGGCGCCTCGAAAAGGCGCGCGAGGAGGGCCAGTTTCCGGCGGCCCGGGAATTCGTGAGCGCTTTGCAGTTCATGGTGTTTCTGGGACTGCTGGGCACCTGGGGCGCGGAATGGTTTGCGCAGTTCGGGCAGACTACGCGCTCGCTTTTCCTGCTGGCTTTTACCCCCGACCTGAAGCGCGAAGATCTCACGCGGGTTGCCTGGCAGCTTGCCTGGAGACACTTTTTCCCGCTGGCCCTGGGCGGGCTGGCGGTGGCCGCGGCGACGCTCGCGTTTCGCCTGGCAGCCTCCCGTTTCGGCTTCAGTTTGAACAAGCTGGCACCCGACGCAGCCCGTCTGAACCCACTCACCAAGCTCAAGGAACTGCCCCGGCAGAATCTGCCCACTCTGTTGCAGTCCGCCATTCTGCTGCCGGTCTTCCTATGGGCCGTATACGTCATCGCACGCGACAAGCTGGAGGCCTTCCTGGCGCTGCCTCTGGAGAGCGTAGCCGTCGGCTGGGGCTTCCTGGGCGGATCGCTGATGGAGCTTTTCTGGAAGGCTTCGGGGGTGTTCCTGCTGTTCGGCTGCGTG
>CAZARO010001413.1:0-1770 GCA_964487165.1 uncultured Solibacteraceae bacterium
ATTGACGATGGGCACGACCACCACCGGGTAGATCACCGCGTCGGCAAACTGCGCTGCCCGCAAACACTTCTCGATGGGCATAATGCTGGTGGTGTTGCCGCCATCGCTGATGACCACCAGTACTTTGCGGCCGCCTCTTTGTTCCAAGTCATTCGACGCCAGATAGATGGCGTCGTAAAGTGAAGTTCCGCCGGAACCGTGGACGTACTTGAGGGCGTTGTCCAGGGACGGGTAATTGTGGGTGAAGGGGCGAACCCGCGTCACGTCCGAATCGAAGCTGTAGAGCGCTACTGTATCCTCGGCGTTTCCTTCCGTGAGCAAGGCTTTCAGGAATTTCGTGGCGGAATCTGTCTCGTACTTTAAGTCCTTTGCCGTGGAGCCGCTAACGTCGATAAGTAAAGCGATGGATAAAGGTTGCAAGCTCTGCCGCTCGAAGACCTTGATGTCCTGCGCTACGCCGTTGTCCAGAATCTTGAAATCCGATTTCTGTAGCGCACCCACCAGTTCGCCCTTGAGATTCTTCACCGAAGCGATGACATGGACCTGCGTGACGTTATCGGTGAAGACCGTCGCTTGCTGGGCCAGCAGTAAACCGCTGCTGGCCACGGCGAGAGCCGCTGCCACCGCGCCCACTTTTCGCTTATCCAGCCACGGGAACATTCTGGTCCCATTCTCCTTCTACCCAGACCTCGCCATCCACGAAATGCTCTTTCTTCCAGATGGGGACCAGCCTCTTGAGGCGCTCGATGGCCTCCCGCGCAGCTTCGAAGGCCGGCCCGCGATGGGGCGCCGTGACGATAATCGCCACACTGGTTTCGCCAATCAGCAGACGGCCCAGGCGGTGGACCATGGCGATGCGGCCAACTTCATATTTCGCAGCAATTTCCAGCCCGATCTGCAACATCGTCTTGAGCGCCATGGACTCGTAACCTTCATAGTCCAGACAGCGCGTGGCGCGGCCCTTGGTATTGTTACGGACGGTGCCTTCGAAGGTGACCACCGCGCCCTCGGCGCCGGTGAGAAGCTTTGCAATTACGGCGTGGGTGTCTATGGCGTGGCGGGTCAAGGCGAAGTAGTGGCCATTCTGCCGAAGCTCGGTGTCAGTGCCTGCACCGCCGCTGACGGGCGGAAGGAAAGCTACTTCGTCACCTTCAGTAACACTTGCAGAAAGTTTGGCAAATTCTTGATTATGAGCGATTACGATGCTGGGCGCCAGCTCTCGCAGGCGCGGATAACGGGCGGCGTAAGTTTCGAAGACCGCGCGCAAGTCGGCCCCCTGGGGGAAATCGGCGTCTTCCGACGGACGGCCCACCAGCTCCTTCAGCATCCCGAAAAAGAGCACTCGCACGCGCATCGTGAACTTGTAAGGTACCATCTAACAGACGGTTGCGGGAGGTCGACGGTTGCGCCGCGTTACAATGCGTTTTTCCCTATGATGCCAGCCACCGAGACGCGCCTGCGGGTCCGGTATGCCGAGACCGACCAGATGGGCGTGGTCTATTACGCCAATCATTACATATGGATGGAAGTCGCACGGGTGGAGCTCTGCAAGGCTTGCGGCTTCAACTACCGCGACATGGAACTGAAGGACGGGATCCTGATGGCGGTGGCGGAATCGGCCTGCCGTTACCTGGCGCCGGCCCATTTCGACGACGAGATCGTCATCAAGAGCTGGATGGAGGCCGCCAATTCGCGCACCGTCACCATCCAGTATGAGATGCGGCTCGCCGATGGGGACCGCGTGCTGCTGGCCACGGGACATACCCGCCA
>CAZARO010001414.1:0-603 GCA_964487165.1 uncultured Solibacteraceae bacterium
AACGTGGACCTCATGAAGCAGGCCGGGATTACGGTGACGGCGCTGTTCTCGCCGGAACACGGCATCGCCGGCAAGGAAGACCGGCAGGGGATTGAGGACGCGGTCGACCCGGCCACCGGCGTCAAAGTTCTTAGCCTCTATGGCAGCACCAACCGGCCCACGCCGGAGATGCTGCGCGGCATCGACGCGCTGGTCTTCGACATCCAGGATGTGGGCGTACACTTCTACACGTATGAGACCACCATGGCATACGCCATGGAAGCGGCGGCCAAAGCAGGTATCCCCTATTACGTTTTGGATCGGCCCAACCCGATCTCGGGGGTGCGCGTGGAAGGCCCTGTGCTGGACGCCGCCAACGAATCCTTCGTGGGCTACTTCGGCGGTCTGCCGGTGCGACACGGCATGACCATGGGCGAACTGGCCGGCCTCTTCAATGCGGAGAAGAAAATCGGCGCGGCCCTCACCGTTATTCCGATGGAGGATTGGCATCGCGGCGACTGGTTCGACTCGACCGATCTGCCGTGGGTAAACCCGTCGCCTAACATGCGGAGACTGAAAGCGGCGATGCTGTATCCGGGGCTGGGCATGCTGGAGTACGCCCGG
>CAZARO010001414.1:613-1768 GCA_964487165.1 uncultured Solibacteraceae bacterium
GGCACCGATTCGGCCTTCGAGCAGATCGGCGCCGACTGCATCGCCGGAAGGGAACTGGCGGCGTACCTCAACAGTCGGCAGATTCCCGGCGTGCGCGTTTATGCCACAAGTTTCACGCCCAACGAATCGAACTTCAAGGGCGTGCGCATCGAGGGCGTGCGCTTCGAGATCGTGAATCGCGAAATGCTCGACGCGACGCGGCTGGGGCTGGAAGTGGCGGGAGCGATTCAGAAACTATATCCCGGTAAAGTCGATTGGGCGGTGAACAAGAGACTGATCGGCAGCGACGAGGCGATCCGGCGCCTGCAGGCCGGCGACGATCCGCGCGCTATCCAGCAGGGCATGCAGGATAGCGTGGCGGCGTTTGTGGCGCTCCGGGCGAAGTATCTGCTCTATAAGTGAAGAGGGAATGGTCCACTATGTTATCGATGCAGCCGATCGGGCATGTAAGAAGCACTTACACCGATAGTCGCGAGATTCCGAAGGGATTAGGTGCGAAGCACAAGGCGGAAGGGGTTCTCGATATACGGGCGGAATTCGAGCCCGGCCTCACGGATATTGAAGGCTTTTCCCACCTGTTCGTCATCTGGGCATTCGATCGATCCGACGGATTCAATCTGGTGGTAACGCCGCCGAGCGACGTTCAGCCGCACGGCGTGTTCGCGACCCGTTCGCCGCGGCGTCCGAATCCGATCGGGTTAACAGTGGTCGAGTTGCTAAAGCGGGAAGGGACGGCCCTCCACGTTCGGGGCATCGACATGCTCGACGGGACTCCGATTCTCGATATCAAGCCCTATCTCTCAAGCGTTCCGCCGGAACGGCTGCGGCGCGGGTGGCTGGCGGAAGCTGAAGCGCGTAGTCGAGCGGAACGGTAGCGTGACTGCGAAGTTTTCGAGGGGGGCTGGAGTTGTGAACGGGGATTGGAACGGTGAACGGATGTCCAGCCTTCACCATCATGTGATGGCTACCCTCCACTCGGTCCAACTGAAACCCGAGGTTGTGCAAAGCCCTGACGGCGTCTTTACCCGATTCCGCCAGGACAGAGGACATTAAGCGAGCCCGGCCAGGCGTTTGAGACTTGCGAGTTTAGAGGCGGCGAGTGGAATCTTATTATGATTCGCTTCCATCGATTTGATGTAGCCACGAATCATCTCA
>CAZARO010001415.1:0-1768 GCA_964487165.1 uncultured Solibacteraceae bacterium
AAGCCCGGTGACGCGGCCGACCAGCGCCTCCAGTTGCGGGCCGCCTTCCACCCTATAGGTCGAGGTGCGAACCGCGGCGCGAAAGAAACCCTCGTCGTCGGTGACCGATACCACCTTGGCGCGCTCCACGCCTTCCACCAGCACCTTGATGTTGCCGTCCGGCAGCTTGAGGCTCTGCACAATGTTGACGATGGTGCCGACACTGAAGATTTCGTTAGGTTTAGGCTCGTCCACCGAAGCATCGTGTTGGGCCGCCAGGAAGATTTTCTTGTCGCCGGCCATGGCTTCCTCGAGCGCGCGGACGCTCGATTCGCGCCCCACCACGAACGGAGTCATCATGTACGGAAAGATGACCACTTCGCGGATGGGCATCATCGGCAGACGTTTTGTGTCGGGTTTTTCCTTCGATGTAAGCATTGTTCTACCCAGGGGGCTCGGCCCAGCCCCTGGTCCTCTCTGATCGACAAGCAGCTCTTTTGGGGAATCTGGGGCTAACCGGCCTTTTCTAATATTGTAAGACTGATTTTCTGCGACAGCACCATTTCTTTGGTGACCTGGAACTCGCGCACCTTCTTATAGGATGGCAGATAGTACATCAGGTCGAGCATCAGGTCTTCGAGAATCATACGCAAGCCACGCGCCCCCACCTTGCGTTCCATGGCCAGGTCGGCGATGGCCTCAAGGGCTTCATCGCTGAATTTCAGGCGCACATTCTCGAATTCAAAGAGCTTCTGGTACTGTTTAATGATAGCGTTTTTGGGCCGCGACAGGATTTGGATGAGCGCCGAGCGGTCTAGGTCTTCCAGCACCGCGCTCACCGGCAGGCGGCCGATGAACTCCGGAATAAAGCCAAACTTGATCAGGTCGATCGGCTGCGCGTGAGAGAGCAGATCGATATCCCGCCGGCCGCTGGTGCCCGAACTCCGCACCGTGGCCTTGTCGTCTTCCTGCAGGAAGCCCATGGACTTCTTGCCGGTACGCCGGGCGATCACTTTCTCCAGGCCGACAAATGCCCCACCGCAGATAAACAGGATATTGGTGGTGTCCACCGGGGTAAATTCCTGGTGCGGATGCTTGCGCCCGCCCTGCGGCGGCACATTGGCCACCGTGCCTTCCAAAATCTTTAGCAGCGCCTGCTGCACGCCCTCGCCCGATACATCGCGAGTGATCGACGGATTCTCGTCCTTGCGGCAGATCTTGTCGATTTCATCGATGTAAATAATCCCCTGCTGGCACTTCTGCACGTCGCCGTCGGCCGCCTGCAGCAGCTTCAGGATGATGTTCTCGACGTCTTCGCCCACGTAGCCGGCTTCCGTCAGGGTGGTGGCGTCCACGATGGCGAACGGCACGTCGAGGATCTTCGCCAAGGTCTGCGCTAGCAGCGTCTTGCCCGTGCCGGTGGGCCCGATCAGCAGGATGTTGGACTTCTGCAGCTCCACCTCGGAATTGCGCATCCGGTTCATGTGGATGCGCTTGCAGTGGTTGTAAACCGCTACCGCCAGCTTCTTCTTGGTGGCCTCCTGCCCGATCACGTACTGATCCAGGAACTCCTTGACTTCCAAAGGTTTCGGAATCTTATTGGGAGTTCCGGAAGGGGGCTCGACCTTGTCGTCCTCTAGAATCGAGTTGCAGACCGCTATGCACTCGTCGCAGATGTAGGCACGGGGGTAGTCGCTTGGGGAGGAAATCAGCTTTCCGACTACGTCCTGACTTTTATGGCAAAACGAACACCGTAAAGCGTCATCCGATCCGGCTCGCTTCAAGCAGT
>CAZARO010001416.1:0-1766 GCA_964487165.1 uncultured Solibacteraceae bacterium
TGCGGTGGTTTTTTATCCGTGTTCATCTGCGTCCATCGGTGGCCAAACTTGTGCCAGCGGTGCCGCCCAAAGGCGGAACCATGGTCGAAAGGCCAAGGGCTCGCCTCGCCGGCAATCTTTTCATCTACCTCGCAACGAGCATTCGCCCCCATGTTTAAGGCTACATGATGAGGAGAACACCGCTGGTCTTTGCGGAAGTATCGCTAGCCCCTGGGAGCCGGCGGCCTTCCTTGAAGCATGTCCTACCTTAGTGCAACAAAAACTGTATTAACCAAATGCATTATTAACCTCCATCCTTGTCTGCGCAATAATCTTGCCCAGAGATGGGCAACTGGAGGGGGACTCCTTGAAGGCGAATCGCCGCAACCGGCAGAGCGGATCGCAGGTGTTGGAAGCAACCCTGGTGATCATACCTCTGCTGCTGATGACCTTTCTGATGCTGGATCTGTCGATGGTCATCTTTCTGCGCACAACCATGCAGGAGGCGGTGCGCGAAGGCGACCGGTACGCCATTACCGGACAGGTCCTTTCCGGCTACACCTACCAGGACGATGCTATCAAAGCGGTGGTGCAGCACTATGCCCTGGGCTTTCTGAATTCCACCTCGGCGGCAGCCACGATTCATGTCCAATTTGTCAACCCGAGTAACGGCGGACAGGGCACCAACGCTTACGGAAATATCGTCAACGTCAAGATAGAGGGCTATAAATATAGCGCCATGGCGCCTTTCCAGCGGCTGAACTACCCTCTCTACATTTTTGCCGAGGCTTCCGACATGATGGAGCCGCTTTCCGGCGCATCGCCGCCCCTGCGGAATCCTACGGATCAGTGATGCCATGAGAAGATCCTCCAAACGCAAACAGTCCGGCGCAACGATCATTGAGTTCACACTCTCGCTGACGTTTATGGTCCCTCTGTTGATCGGCACCTTCGTCTTCGGCTTCCGGCTGGTGCAGGCCCAACAGATCGATCAGATTACCCGCGACCTGGCCCACATGTACAGCCGTGGGGTCGATTTCACAACGTCCGGCGGCGCCAGCGAAGCGGAATCCCTGGCAGACCAATTCGGCCTGACCTCGAGCGGCCAGTCGGCCTTGTTCTTCTCCACCATCACTCTGGAGACATCCGCCCTCTGTCAATCCGCCACCGGACAGCCCACCTGTACGAATATCAACCAGGCGGTGTTCACGCAGCAGGTCGGCATCGGCAACGTCACTGCGAACGCCAGCGTTTTCGGCACGCCAACCTCCGGCGGCTCTCTTCCGGCTACCTCCGGAGTAAGCAACGACTACAGCACGAACCCCACCGCCCTGCAACAAGCCAGCAATAGCTGGACGGTCGCCAACGGCTTCCTCAATGTGCTGCCTCTCAGTTCCAGCCAGACCGTCTATGTGGTCGAAATGTACGACAACACACCGGCCCTAAGCGTTGCGGGGATAACCGGAAAGGCGTTGGTGTATTCGCGGGCGATCTTCTAACCGCGGGGAAAGGAACTCCTATGCTAGGGATACGACGCCGCAAAAAAGGCGAAAGAGGATTCGCAATTGTCTATGTAACGCTCATCGGAGCGTTTGTGATGATTCCCATGGCTGGCCTGGCCATCGATTTCGGCGTGGTCTACAACGTGAAAGCCCGTCTGCAGACCGCCTGCGATGCGGCCGCCATAGGCGCCGGCTACCTGCTCCACGCCACCACCAACCTGTCGAATCAAACCCAGTACCACGCCATTACCACCGCGGCCCAACAATTCTCCCACGCCAATTACG
>CAZARO010001417.1:0-1759 GCA_964487165.1 uncultured Solibacteraceae bacterium
CGTCTTCATATCGAGTCTCCTCCTGAATCGATAGTCTCCAAGTTTTTCCGGACTGTGCGTTTTTAGGGAAGTTAGTATACACCGAATTGCCGCCTGTCGATCCCTTTTTTGCGAGTTTCTTTCGCAACCCGGATGGACGAATTTAGACCGGAACAAGGCCATCGTGCCCCTACCCAGCTTGCCGTCCTGGATGAAATGGGGCTATCCTACCGGCTGGCATGATCTCCAACGCAAACCGCCGCCAGTTCCTGGGAAGCGCCGCCGCAGCCGCTGCCTTCTCCATAGTTCCCCGCAACGTCTTGGGAGGGCCGGCCTACGTCGCTCCCAGCGACCAAATCAACCTGGCCTATGTCGGTACGGGCACGCAGGGGCTCCGCGAGATGGCCTACTTCCTGGGGTCGAAAGACATCCGCATCACCGCCGTCTGCGATCCCAACAAGAACGCGGGCGAGTACCGCGACTGGGACCGCGACGGCCTGCTCAACAGCCTGCGCCGCACGCTGCACGCACCCGATTGGCGCGCCGGAACCGAGGGCACCATCCCCGGCGGCCGCGACGTGGGCCAGAGCGTTGTGGAGACATACTACGCCGCGGAAAAGACTTCCGGCCAGTACAAAGGCTGTGCCGCCTACGCCGACGTGCGCGAGATGCTCGAAAAAGAGAAGGGCATCGATGCCATCAAGATCATGACCCCGGACCATCTGCACGGGGTCATCGCCCTCGCGGCCATGAAGCGCGGCAAGCACGTTATCACGCACAAGCCCATCGCCAATCGGCTGAAGGAAGCGCAGCTGGTCATCGAAACCGCGCGCAAGACCGGCGTCTCCACCCACCTGATGCCCTGGGATAGCAACGGCGATATGGCCCCCATCATGGCCTGGATTAACGCCGGTGAAATCGGAACCTTGCGCGAGGTCCACAACTGGTCGAATCGTCCGGTCTGGCCGCAGTACGCCACCGTCCCCGCCGACCGGCCGCCCGTGCCCGCCGGGTTGGATTGGGACCTGTGGCTCGGCCCCGAGGCCGGCCGCCCTTACCACCCCAACTACACCAACATGGTGTTCCGCGGCTGGTACGATTTCGGCGGCGGATCCATGGCCGACATGGGCCACTACAGCCTCTGGACCGTGTTCAACGCGCTGGATCTCGCCGGGCCAACCAGCATCGACCCCATGTTGACCCACGCCTGCATGCTGCAGGACGGCGTCTCCACCACCATCCGCAACGATTTTTCCTTCCCCCTCGCCAGCGTGGTTCGCTTCCGGTATCCGGCGCGCGGAGCCCGCGGCCCCATCGATCTGGTCTGGTACGACGGTGGCATTCATCCGCCCACGCCGCCGGAACTGGAGGAAGACGGCGAGGAATTGCAGCGCGAAGGCATGATGTTCGTCGGTGACAAGGGCAAAATTCTCAGCGGGTTCCAATTGGAAGATCCGCACCTGATTCCGCTGGCGCGTATGAAGCGGATCGAGAGGCGGGCGCGCGCGCGAAACAACGACTCCGAGACGCCCTCGCTTTCGCCCGCCCTCACCCAGTGGGTGGCCGCGTGCCGCGGCGATAAGCAGCACTCCCCCGGCAGTTTCCTCAATGCCGGGCCGCTTTCCGAGGCCGTCAACCTCTACGCCGTAGCGCTGCGAACCGGCCGGCGCCTGCTCTACGATTCGCATACCGCTACCATCACCAACGTCGCGGACGCCAACAAATACCTGGCGCGCGAGTACCGCAAAGGCTGGGATCCGCAATCGCTATAGGGCATCCT
>CAZARO010001418.1:0-1759 GCA_964487165.1 uncultured Solibacteraceae bacterium
AGAAAATCCAGGAGCGGCTTCATGGCACGGAAGCGGGTCAGTATTTCGCCGAAAAATTGCGGAGTGATGGCCAACTCCGGCTCCAGGTTTGTGTACAGAATGAAGCTCTTGAAGCGCAGCAGGTCGGCCGCGGGGTGCGTCGCCAGGAAGCCTTTAGGCACGCGCGCCAGTTGATCGCCCTGCAGTTCTCCCAACGAACGCCGCACGGCCGGGGCGGCCAGAATCTTGCGCAGCTTCTGGTGGTTCGCGCCGATATGCTGGCGGATGGCCAACAGCACCTCGGGCTCCGGCATGTACACCCCGCCGCCCACCGCAACTTCCTTGTGCGAAACGTGCACGTAATAGCCCCCGTACTTGTGCGGACCGGTGCCGCTGCGGTAGAAACTGGCGGCGATGTGGTCCTTGTACGGAGTCTTGTCCTTACTGAAGCGCGTGTCGCGATAGATCCGATAGATGGCCTTATCGGGGTCGGTGGCATACTCCGGCGCGAAGCTTTTCATGGCAACATTCAGCGCCTCCACCAACTCCCGCATGGGCTGCTTGACCTGCTCTTCGAACATGGATTTTCGCGGCTGAAACCAATCGCGGTTATTATGGCGCGCCAGGGCGCGGAAAAACTGCAGGGCTTCCGGCGGAAAGCCGGGAAATCGCGAGCGCATGAAGTACCTCCCGTATAATTGAAGTAATGCCGACTCCGGAAGAGACGCGCCTGCGCCTCGCCGAAATTCCTAATCTAACCGTTTTCACCAGCGCCTCGCTCTCCCGCTACACCCGATTCGGCATTGGCGGACCCGCCGACCTCTACGCCGAAACCGAAAATGCCGAAGCCTTCGTCGCGGCATTGTGGGTGGCGCGCTCCAGCGGCATGGACATCGAGGTGATCGGCGGCGGCACAAACCTGATCGTGTCCGACGCCGGCTTTCGCGGGATCGTGGTGCGCTATCGCGGCGACCGCCTGCTGGAATCGAACGGGCGCGTACACGCGGACGCTGGAGCGGTGCTGCAGGACCTGGTGGATTTCGCCATCGCGCGCGGATTGGTGGGGCTGGAGACGCTCGCGGGCATCCCCGGCTCGGTGGGCGCGGCGGTTTATGGAAATGCCGGCGCGTATGGGCATTCCCTCTCGGAGCGCGTGGTCAAGGTGCGCTTCTACGACGGGCAGATGGTCCGCGTTTTCTCGAACGATGAGTGCCAATTTGAATATCGCGAGTCGATTTTCAAGCGCCATAAGGAGTGGGTCATCTTTTCGACGGAACTGCGGTTGGACGCCGGCGACGCGCGCGCCTTACGAGAGACGGCCGACTCCATTCTGAAGGTCCGCAATGAGAAATTCCCGGTGACCATGAAGTGCGCAGGCAGCATTTTCAAGAATCTGCTCTTCAAGGAACTCCCAGCGGACGCGGCGGCGCAGGTGCCCGATGCGGCGGTTCGCGAGGGCAAGGTGCCGGCCGCCTGGTTCCTGGAACAGGTGGGCGCCAAGGGTATGGTGCGCGGAGATATTCACGTGGCGGCCTACCACGCCAACCTCATCTATAATGCCGGCGCGGGGACGGCGGCCGATCTTTGCGCTCTGATTCGCGAGCTGAAAGCGCGGGTCTTCGAGCGCTTCGGCTTCGAGCTCGAGGAGGAAGTGCAGTACGTCGGGATCTAGCCCCAACGCTGTTCACTTAGTACACCAGGTCGCAAGTACAGTTGCGTATTCCACAGACTCAACTGCAACCGCTCCCTTACGGTCGCGGCTCTGCATGCAGCCTCGTTC
>CAZARO010001419.1:0-1759 GCA_964487165.1 uncultured Solibacteraceae bacterium
ATAGGAGCGGGTCGACGCGCCGAGATCGCGCGTGCATGCCGCGGCCAGGTCCTTCTCGCGATAGTCGGTGGCGGCCACAATCATGAGATTCACGCTGTCGGCCGCCGTCACGTCGAGACGGTCGCCGGTGTTTTCCATGTGGCCGCCGGAAAGAGCCGCTTTCATCTCTGCCCGGAACCGGACTCCAGTCTCGTGCTCTCCCGGAGCCCTCTTCGGCAGCGCCTGGCCGGTCATGATCAGCTTACCCGGCACCGCTTCGGTGGTGGCGTCGGCGGGCCGGTTCAGCGAGGCGTGGAACGAAATGCTGCCGGGCTTATCGGCAATCAGGCGCACCACGATGCAGTGGCACGGCGCGGAGGCAAAAACCTCGCGTCTATAGCGGACACCGCCGGCCGTATACCGCACGGCGGCGATGCCGGTATCGAGGTTCAGTTCGCGGCGGTAATCGGATGGCTCCGGCACTTCGCCGAAGTCGAGCCAGAGGTCGCCGAGGCTCTCGTAAACAGGCAGGGCGCGGGGGATGCTGATCATGGTTCGATCCGCCAGCGCCTGCGCCTCGGCGGGGTGGCCTTCCTGCAGGAATCGCCGGATCTCGGGAACGGCTTTGGCGGCTTCGGGATTGCTGCGATCGCGCTTATCGCCCGACCAGACGGTATCCTCGTTAAGCTGGATGTGCTCCTTGGCAACGCCGCCAAAAACGATGGCGGCGAGGCGGCCATTGCCTACCGGCAAAGCCTGCACCCATTGCGCGGCGGGCTGGCGGTACCAAAGATCGAGGGCGTTATCCTCCTGCGCCCGGCACAAGGTCAAAGAGCCAAGTGCCGTGAGCACGCAGGCGGTCATCAAGAGCCGAAGTCGCATGGTCGTTCCTCGATAGTGTAGTCCCGGAAAAGGCGCACGACGAAAACTCTGAGAGCGTTTACAAGGAGCCCGCGAAAACTCCAAGACTATCGCAATGGATTGCGCGGCGCAAGGTGGTATGAGACGGGCGCGCCTCCTGACGAAGGTCACGGTGGCCGGTGAATGATTGGCGCTTACATCGCGAGACGTATCGGTGATACACTTTGCGGCACGGGGCTTACGGTTAACGGCCGATCGACATTCTCCGGCACCCGTTCCTGGGAGAACTCCAACTCGATAGTTAGCCGAAAGCGCCGGCCCTTGAAAGGAGACGCAATGTCTAATTCCGAAAATCGCACGTCAATGAATCGCCGCCAGGCGCTTCTGCTCCCGGCGACGGCAGGCTTGGGGGCCGCGCTGGCCCAGACCGCCGCGGCGTCCGACAGCATCAAGACCGCTGCGCACCAGGCTCCGGGCAACTGTTCGACACCTCGTTCCGCCGTTGCGAAAACGCAATACGGCAAAGTGCGCGGGTATCTCGATGCTGGCGTGTTCACATTCAAAGGAATACCGTACGGTCAGGACACCAGCGGCGAAAACCGATGGCTCCCGGCCAAACCGCCCAAGCCGTGGGAAGGCGAGTATCCCGCTCTGGTCTATGGGGCCAACTGTCTACAACGCCTGCATGACTTTACCGCCATCGAGCAAACGTTCCTCCAGGATTGGGACGACGGCTACATGAGCGAGGACATGCTCAAGCTGAATGTCTGGACATCCTCGACGAGCGGCAAGCGGCCGGTGATGGTCTATTTTCATGGCGGCGGCTTTACCTTCGGCTCATCGTATGAACTGCCCTCGCAGGAAGGCGCGCAGATGGCCCGGCATCACGATGTGGTGGTGGTGACGGTGAATCATCGCC
>CAZARO010001420.1:0-1757 GCA_964487165.1 uncultured Solibacteraceae bacterium
GTCGCGCTGGAAGTAGTTTCCTTTGAGGTGAACGGCGGGCAGCGGGTCCGCCGCTTGTGCCGGCGACGGCAAGACAGTAATCAGTGCCGCGGCTGCAACTGCCAGAATCGGGAATCTGAACATAGCGGTCTGAACCCCTTCATAACCGGTCCGATCGTCGCTTGAGCGGAACCTTTTCCAAACGCCTACGCAAGCGCTTGGCCGCTCACGATAACACGCGACAGTTTAGCCCGTCAATACGGGGTGGAAAGTCAGGAAAAGTCCCAGGAAAAGCCACGCACAGGCGCTTGACACTCCGAAAACCGCATGCTAGATTCCGGCATAGCAAGCGCTTGCGCAACAGTGGGCTGCTTGCCAGGAGACCAAGCCTATGCGACCTCTACCTGGCGCACTGAACGCTCATTCGCTCTCTTGAGCCTGTGCATGACGAGCGCCGGCAATGGATGCCGCAGCTCTTGTGGTTGATCCTGATTAAGAGGTCGATATGAGACGAATCGTTTTGCTTGGGCTGACGGCAGTGTGCGTGGCAGCGGCGCAGGAGTACACTCGCGGCATTGGTGTATACCCCGGTGACCCGAAGGAAGACTTCGGGCCGACCTTGATCAGAGACGGATCCACCTATCGCAACCTCGCGCTGCACCGGCCGGCATACCATTCGAGCAGCTACGACTACAATCTCACCGCGCAGTTGATTACCGACGGAATCAAGGAGACGGCCCTGCCGCGGTGGTTGGTCGCGGCCACCAGCGAGGGCGGCGTGCTCACCAAAGCCCGGCGCGAACTCTTCATGGACGATTTCGACACCTCCACCGTGAAGTTGCAAGGCGCCAAGGGATGGCTCGAATTTGGGCTGGAGGGAGGAGACGGCGCGCTTGAGGTGGACCGGATCGATGTGGTCGCGCACGTCGAGTCCAGCCAGCAGCAACCAGCGGGCTGGATTTGTATCGTGTCGGGATCCAACGACCGCCAAACCTGGAAGGAACTCGGACGCGCCGCCGGCACGGACCGTCCGGGCCCGAGCTTTGCCCCGTCGATCGCGTTCTCCGAGCCTTCGCACAGCCGGTACTACCGCGTCGATTTGGAGGCCACGAGCGCCTCCACCTGGCAGGTGGCCGAGGTGACACCGTTCGACCGGAACCGGCAGGTGAGGATGGCCGGACCGTTTCACTTCACCAGCGCATGGATGAGCGCGGGTAGCGGAGGTGAGTGGGTGTACGTCGATCTGGGCGCAGCCTGCACCTTCGACCGCGTCGCGCTCTACTGGATCCGGCGGCCCACGGACGGGGCCATCCAGACTTCGGATGATGCCCGGACCTGGAGGACGCTCCGCGTGCTCCCGGCGGCCGCCGGGCCCACCGACGACCTGAAACTGGAGCGGCCCGAGCACGGACGCTACGTGCGCGTCATCATGACCAAGGCCGCGTCACCCGAGGGCTACATCCTGAGTGAGATGGAGGTCTACGGCCGCGGCGGCCCGGTGGCGAAGCCGAAGCCCGCCCCGGCGGGGCAGTCCGGGCGTCTGACGCTCGCCGGCGGCGCATGGCGTTTACAGCGCGATTCATTGGTCAAAGCCGGGGGAGAGGCGATCTCGAAACCGGGGTTCCAGGACAAGGATTGGATAATCGCCACCGTGCCGGGCACGGTGTTGACCAGCTACCTGAACGTCGGGGCCGTGCCGAATCCGGATTTCGGCGACAACCAACTCCAGATTTCGGATTCCTTCTTCTATGCCGATTTCTGGTACCGCGATGAGTTCA
>CAZARO010001421.1:0-1757 GCA_964487165.1 uncultured Solibacteraceae bacterium
GGCGCCGATGTGATCCCCGTGGAAGTGGGTAGTGACCAGGATGTCGATCTTCGTGAGGCCGGCATGCTGTGCCGCGGCGAAGATCCGCTTGGCGTCCCGGTCGTCCGGCGTCCGGTTGGCGGTATCCACCAACATCGACTCGCCACTGGGAGCCACGATCAGCGTTGCCGCCCCGCCCTCGGCGTCAACCCAGTAAATCTCCAGGTTCCGCGACGCCGCCGCCAGCCCCGCCGCACACAGCAATCCCAGCAAAACCACAGTCGTTGTCTTTGGCATAGCAGATTAGTTTATTACACTATTCCGTGGCGCGCCGCTCATAGTCATGGCCGCGGCTGAGATGGTCCCGGGCCCGCCTGCCCCAGTGCGATACCATGGAGCCCAAGGGCACCCATTGTCATGCGGAGCACACTCGCGTTCTTTTTCATCCCCGTTCTGATCGCGCTCGAATCCGCGGCCGCCGCTCCCCATCCGCTTTCCCCGCTCACCGCCGATGAGTTCCACGCCGCCGCGCGCATCTTTCGCAGCTCTCCGCACTTCCCGGCCGGCGCGCAATTCAGCCTCCTTACGCTCGATGAGCCGCCCAAGGCGCAAGTGCTCGCCAAGGCCTCCATCCCGCGCCGCGCCTTCGCCGTAATTTACGACCACGCGGGCGACCACACCTTCGAGGCTATCGCCAACCTCGGCAGCGGCGCCATCGATTCCTGGAAAGAGATTCCCGGTGCGGAGCCGGCCATTGACGGCGAAGACTCCGATCTCGCCGACCAGATTGTCCGCGCCGATCCGCGCTGGGCGCAGGCCATGCACGCGCGCAACATCCGCGACCCCAACCGCGTGGTCACCATGTCGTGGACCTCAGGCTATTTCGGATTGCCCGGCACCGAACAGGGCCGCGTGGTGCGCGTGGTGCCGTATTACGCCGGCGCCGGCGAGAACCTCTACGCGCATCCCGTGGAAGGCATGGTGGCGCACGTCAACCTCACCACGCACAAGATCCTCGACTTCCTCGACATTGACCGCGGCGTGCCGGTCTCGCGCGAGAATGCCGATCTCAATCCGCGCGCGCAGCGGCCCGCGCCTGCGCCCCTGGTGATCAGCCAGCCGAACGGCCCCGGCTTCCAGATCGATAACGGCGAGGTGCGCTGGCAGAAGTGGCGTTTTCGCTACGCGCTCCATCCGCGCGAGGGCTTGGTGCTCTACACCGTGGGTTATGAAGACGGCGGCAAGCTGCGGCCGGTCATGTATCGCGGGTCGCTCTCCGAAATGGTGGTGCCTTACGGCGACCCCACC
The DNA here is from genome assembly GCA_964487165.1 of uncultured Solibacteraceae bacterium. GTDB lineage: Bacteria > Acidobacteriota > Terriglobia > Bryobacterales > Bryobacteraceae > PALSA-129. The sequence goes on from CAZARO010001421.1 coordinate 1,288, forward strand.
GGCGCCTGGTTTTTCCGCAACAGCTTCGACGTGGGCGAACTGGGCCTGGGCGTCACGGCCAGCCCTCTGAAGGTGGGCGTGGATTGCCCCGCGAATGGTACCGTGATCGACGCCGTGGTGGCCGAAAGCTCCGGCGAACCGCGCGTTATTCCGGGTGCGGTGGCGCTGTTCGAACGCGACGGCGGCATCGAGTGGAAACACGCCGAAAACAGCCGCCGGTCGCGCGAACTGGTGCTCGCCTATTGGAGCCAGCCGGGCAATTACGAGTACGGTTTCGAGTGGGTCTTCCACCAGGACGGGACGCTCGAAATGCGCGTCATGCTCACCGGCATCATGGCCGCCAAGGGCGTGGCCAACGGCGCGCACGACCCTTATAGCCACCTGGTGGCGCCCAATGTCGCGGCTCCCCACCACGAGCATTTCTTCGCTTTCCGCCTGGATATGGACGTCGATGGCCCAGCCAATCGCGT
>CAZARO010001422.1:0-1755 GCA_964487165.1 uncultured Solibacteraceae bacterium
GCGGCCAAGCTCGCGCCCATCATCGCAAGTAAGATGACGGCGCGCCGCATCCTCTTATTCTATTTCAAGAAGTCCGCTACGGCTTTCAGGTACAAACCCGGCTGATCCACGAACGTCATATGCCCGCTCTGCGGCAGAATCACCAGCTTCGACCCCGCGATCTTCTGCTGCATCTCTTTCGATTGCACCGGGTCGCATTCATCGTGGTCGCCGGCGGTAATGAGCGTGGGCACCGTAATAGTCTTCAACTTATCGCCGTATTCCACTGACTTCAGGTTGCCGTCGATGACGAACTCGCCATGCGAGCCCCACATTTCGCGATACAGGTCCCACGACGTCACGCCGTTCGCGATGGGGTCGTAATTAGGGTCGGGACGGCGTTGATAAAGGTACGGAAAATAACCGTCGCCCCAGGCCGCTATCATGTAATCGTTGGTATACCGGCCTTTTTCCCACGGCTTGCCTTTGTCATATAGCCCGTCTTTCTCCATCGCCTCGATTTTGCGGCGCGTCTGCGGATCCATGGCCGCCAGCTCTTTCTGGAACACCTGGTTCATCTCCGCGGTGCTGTAAAACGTGCTCGACAGAACCAGGTGAGTCAGATTCTTCTGGTACTTCAGCGCGTAAGCCTGCGCCAGCACGCCGCCGTAGGAGTGGCCCAGCAAACTCATCTTGCCCAGCTTCAAGCTCTCTCGCACCGCCTCCACGTCCTCCACCATGTTCTCCACGGTGTAACCGCTCGCGTCTTCCAGCTTTTCCGATCTTCCCGAGCCGCGCTCGTCGATGAAGACCAGCCGATTGTGCCGCGCCAGTGGGAGCAGATAGGGCAGCAAGTAATCGTGCGACGCGCCCGGTCCGCCATGCACAATCATAAGTGGCGCGCCGCGGCCTATCTCGGCATAATAGATAAGGACGCCGTGGGCATCCACGAAGCCCTCTTCTAACTCGTAATTGACCGGCTCCTGCGCGGCGCAAATACTCGCCGCTGTAAGGGCACACGCCAGCAGAAAAATCGGAATGTGTTTCATCCTGGACAATTATACAGTGAGCAGCGCCTCGGGCATCGGGCCCCGACTTTGGGCTTCTGGAAGTTCACCAGAAGACAGACGGTACGGCGGGAAGCCGCAGATAGTTGACGCACGGCGCCGTCTGCTCGCTGGCCAGACGCACGCACTTCAGCTCCAGCACCAGGGCGTCTTCCACGAGGTGGAATGCCGCGCTGATAGACCTTCTCGAGGAATCCGGCCCCCAAAGTGTTGGAGACTTCGAATACGGTAGCCAGTACCTGCTCTTTAGAGAATTTACTTATCCGTGTTCATCTGTGTCCATCGGTGGATAATTGTGTTTCGGCCGTACGCTAAATTTCCGAAAGATTTATTGGCCACAGATGAACGCCGATGAGCGCAGATAAGCCTACTCGAATTCACCCTCCACTTCCGGTAGCACGTCGTGATCCCGCGCCATCCATGCGTACAAGGTCGGCAGCAGAAAAATACTCATCACCAGATCCGATATCAGTCCACCGACGATCACGATCGCGAACGGCCTCTGCGAGTCCGACCCGATTTCATGCGACAGCGCGGCGGGCAGCAGCCCTAGTGTCGCCACCAGCATGGTCATCATGATCGGCCGCAGCCGCAACACCGCGCCCTCGATGGCCGATTCCTCGATCGATGCGCCGCGCGCGCGCCGCTGATTGATATATTCGAGCATGATCACGCCGGTCTGCACCGAGACCCCGAATAGCGCCAGGAA
>CAZARO010001423.1:0-1754 GCA_964487165.1 uncultured Solibacteraceae bacterium
GAGGTCGCGAATGAGCGTGAAAAGCCCGGTATAGGTGGCTGGATTCGAACGCGGCGTGCGCCCGATGGCGTCCTGGTCGATGCGAATCACCTTGTCGATCAGCTCGATGCCCTCGATGGACCGGTGCGCGCCCGGTTCTTCGTGCGACCCGTAAATCTCCTTGGCCAGGCTGCGGTAGAGAATCTCGTTGACGAGGGTGGATTTGCCGCTTCCCGATACGCCGGTGACCACGGTCAGGAGTCCCAGCGGGATCTCCACGCTGATGTCCTTGAGGTTGTGTTCGGTGGCCCCACGGATCACCAGTTTCTTGTCGCCCGCCGGACGCCTTTCGGCGGGAACGGCAATGGATAATTCGGAGTTGAGATAGCGGCCGGTCAGCGACGCCGGGTTGTGGCGGATCTCGTCGGGAACGCCGGAAGCCACCAGATCGCCGCCCAAACGGCCGGCGCCGGGGCCCAGATCGATGACGTAATCGGCGCGCTCGATGGTCTCCGCGTCGTGCTCCACCACCAGCACGGTGTTACCCATGTCGCGCAATTGCACCAGCGTTTCCAGCAGGCGCTCATTGTCGCGCGGGTGCAGCCCGATGGAGGGTTCATCCAGCACGTAGAGCACGCCGCGCAGCTTGGAGCCGATCTGCGTGGCCAGGCGGATGCGTTGCGCCTCGCCGCCGGAGAGCGTGGCGGCGGAGCGTTCCAGGCTGAGATAATCCAGCCCGACGGCGGAGAGAAACTCCAGGCGGCGGCGAATTTCGTCCAGCACGCGGCCGGCGATTTGCGCTTCCCGCCCGGTCAAAGTCCAATTGCGCACAGTCACCAGGGCGCGCGCCACCGCCAGGCTGGTAAACTCCGCGATGGAGAAATTCTTCACCCGCACCGCCAGGCTGGCGGGCCGCAGGCGCGTGCCCTTGCACACCGTGCACACGCGCGGGGACATGTAATCGGTGAGCCATTCGCGGTAGCTCTCGGAAGATTCCTTGTACACCCCGTCGAGGATGGCCAGAATGCCGGGGAAGCCGTTGCCGCCATCGAGCAACAGGTCGCGCGTCTTGCGCGGCAATTCCTCGAAGGGCTTCTTCAAATTGATGCGCGATTTCTTGGCGAATTCCTCCAGTTTCTGCTGCATCGCCCAGGAGCCCGCGCCCGGTCCCAGGCCGCCATCGAGCAGGGGCTTAGAGGCGTCCACGATGACTTTCGCGGGGTCGAAATTCCAGGTGCTGCCCAGCCCGTGGCACTCCTCGCAGGCGCCGTAGGGGCTGTTGAACGAGAACGAGCGCGGCTCCAATTGCGGGATGCTGGTGCCGCATTCGGTACACGCCAGCTTCTGCGAATACAGGCGCTCTTCGCCGTTCACCACGGCGATGAGCACCAGCCCGTCGGCCAGCCGCGTGGCCGTCTCAATAGACGCCTCGAGGCGCTTTTCGATGCCCGGCTTCACCAGCAGGCGATCCACCACAACCTCGATCGTGTGGTTCTTCCGTTTATCCAGCGGGACGTCTTCGCTGAGCGAACGCAGCACACCATCGATGCGGGCGCGTTCGAAGCCCTGGCGCAGCAGTTTTTCGAGGTCTTTCTTAAATTCGCCCTTGCGGCCGCGCACCACCGGGGCCATCACCATGATGCGGTCCTCGGGTTTCAGCGCCACTACGTGCTGCAGAATTTGTTCGGTGGTCTGGCGGGAAATCTCGTTGCCGCAAATGGGGCAATGCGGCACCCCGATCGAGGAGTACAGCAGCCGCAGGTAATCGTAGATTT
>CAZARO010001424.1:0-1751 GCA_964487165.1 uncultured Solibacteraceae bacterium
CCGAGCTGATATTGCGCCTCGCCATCGTGCGGATTGAGCGCCGAGGCTTCCAGCATGCGGCGGAAGGTCTGCCGGTTGCGCATGCCCGCGCCCAAGCCGGAAAACTCGCCGCTCAGGAAATACCAGGCGTAGAACAGGAAGAACGGGGACGCGATCCACCCTATCAGGAAGTGCAGAGGCACCCATAGGAACGCAGCGGCCACCAGCGGAATCCAGGAGAGACACACCACCGCCACGGACGCGCCGTTGCCCGCGCCGAACACCGTGCGAATGGCCAGAAACACCAGCACAGCGAAGTAAAGATATGCTATCCCCGCCAGCACCAGAAGCACTTCGGGGGGAGCGAACCAGCCGGCGACCGCCAGCAGAAGGTTGGCCGCCGACCACCCCATCGCCACGCACGTCAGCAGCGGAGAATAATCGCGCTGAAAAGACGCCACGAAGCCGCCCAGCCGGCCCAGCAGTCCGCAGAGCAGCAGCATTCCAGGGACATACGCCACCGCCAGCGCCAATAGCGGGCCATAGAAAGGTAGCCGGATCCAGTTACTCGCGGCGGGCTGCAGGAGCAGGGAAACGGCCACCACGCTGAGGCTGGCCCATAGCAGGCTGCCGCGGTCCAGAATGGCGCTCATCGCCGCCACGGGTTGGAAGAGCAGCCGGAAGAGCAGCTTGATGCTGTCGGCCATCGTCAATGGGAGAATAGCACGCTGGCCGGGTGAGCGCATGGGGCCGCGAACGAATCCCGGTGGAGCTCACTAAACCGTTCCCTTTCATACTGGTACAGTCCAGCCCCACTCAACCTCGGGAAGGCTCCGTTCAACCCCACATCATGCCGTACAACCAATAATTTCAACGCTTTAATGCCAATTGATACCTTCGCGGCGGGCGATTCCCTATACTTTTGGTATTACTCAGGAAGGGTTGAACGATGCACAAACCTATCAAATACGCAGAGAAAGTCTTGACATACGCCGCGGGTGCGGGTTGGTTCGTCTTCGATAAGCTCAATCAAATCGGCCAGAACCCGGGATTCACGCCCAAGTGGTCGGACAAGCCCCTCCTGAAGTCGTGGGAAAAGACCAAACCTCCCCTGGGCTGGCCGCGCAGCACCGATTCGCTCTGCCCGCGCTGCGTCCCGGAAATCCGCCAGCGGATTTTGGACGGCAAGACGCCTCTCGACATTCTGTATACCGACCGGCCCGGCGAAATTAAGGCGCAGGTGATCGAGCGCGACGGCAAAATTCTGATGGTGAAAGATTGCCCCATCCACGGCCACTTCGAAGACGTGATGGCCATCGACACGGCATTCTTCAAGCACCTGGAAGACGTATTTCCCGGCCGCGACATTCGCGCCCACAACGATTCCCGGCTGCACAAGCATGGTTCCAGCACCGTCACGCATGGCCGCGGCTCGGTGCTCACCGTCGACCTGACCAACCGCTGCAACATGATGTGCGACCCGTGCTTCATGGATGCCAACCAGGTGGGGTTTGTGCACGAATTGAGCTGGGAAGATATCAAGACCCTGCTGGACAACGCCGTCACCATCAAGCCGAAGCGCCAGATGTCGGTGCAGTTCTCCGGTGGTGAGCCGACCATCTCGCCGTACTTCCTGGATGCGGTGCGCTACGCGCGCGAGGTGGGATACACCTCGGTGCAGGCGGCCACCAACGGCATCGAGTTTGCCAAGAGCCCGGAATTCTGCCGCCAGGCGGCCGAAGCCGGACTGCGCTACGCCTACCTGCAATTCG
>CAZARO010001425.1:0-1742 GCA_964487165.1 uncultured Solibacteraceae bacterium
TGGCGAGGGCGCTCAAAATGTACGGCGTGACGGAAGCTTCGAAAAACGACAGCCAGGTGCCGCCCACATGAAGCCATGCGAGCCGCGCCGCCCAGCTCACCGCCGCCGGTGCGGTGAGAGCTCGAAGCCCGGCAGTCGCCCCAATCAGAAAGGCCCAGACGTAAAGCGCCATCCACCCTCCCTACGCGTCATTATAGATGCGCGCGAGGCGGTAGTTGGTTCACTCCGCTGAAGAGTTCGTGCCAGCACAAAAATGGAGCGGCGACGAGCTCTTAGAATTGGGGATCTTTTCTGGAGCAGTGCCTGAAATGCATAATTTCGACCGCTCCCCGGTTCTCGTCCACGCGATAGTAAACGTAGAGCGGGGAATGGAGAAGCCGCCTGAGTGGAGGGTGTCCTTTTACGGGAGCGCCGATGTAAGGAAGAGCGTCGAGCAATTCGATGTGGTCGAAAAGATCATCGGCAAATTGCTCGGTTGTCTCGGGATGGTTCTCCCGCGACCAATCGAAAATCTCTTCCAGGTCGGCTAACGAGTCTTCGTGGTAGAGGATTTTGAAAGCCATTGCTGGATTCGCCGGCGGGCCTGTTCGGCAGGAACTACACGGCCTTCGTCGGCGGTTTTCGATCGCTGTTTCAGGATGCGGCTGGTCGCCGGGCTGATCTCAACTTCCGGCTCGTTGCAAACAAACGGATCGAGGCTCTTGGCGTTGGCCATATCTTCACAGTAGCCCGGATCGGGTCGATGCGCAAACTGATTTTGATGAATAGTTTCCGACGTCCAGTTGGCTCACTTCTTATGCTATCGCGCTATGATTGCGACAGATGAGCCTGCAAACCGCAATCCGGGCGCCGCGTGGACGCGCCATATCCTGCAAGGGCTGGCACCAGGAAGCAGCCTTGCGCATGCTGCACAACAATCTCGATCCCGATGTGGCGGAAAATCCCGACGAGCTGATCGTCTACGGCGGGCGGGGCCGCGCGGCACGCGACTGGCCGTCGTTTCACGCCATCGTGCGCGCCCTCCAATCGCTCGAAAATGACGAGACCCTGATCGTGCAATCGGGCCGTCCGCAGGGCATCTTCCGTACCCACCCCGAAGCGCCGCGCGTGCTCATCGCCAATTCCAACCTGGTGGGCCACTGGTCGAATTTCGACGAGTTCACGCGCCTGGAACGCCTCGGCCTCACCATGTACGGGCAGATGACCGCCGGCTCCTGGATCTACATCGGCAGCCAGGGCATCGTGCAGGGCACCTACGAGACGTTCGCCGCGCTGGCGCGCAAACACTTCGGCGGGTCGCTGGCCGGCAAGGTGGTGGTGTCGGGTGGCATGGGGGGCATGGGCGGCGCGCAGCCGCTGGCCGCCACCATGAACGGCGCCTGCTTCCTGGGCATCGATATCGACCCGCACCGCATCGAGCGGCGCCTCGCCACCGGCTACTGCGACCGCCTGGCGCGCAATCTGGACGATGCTTTGCGCATTCTGCGCGAGGCGCAAATCGCCGGTAACGCGCTCTCGGTGGGGCTGGAGGGCAATTGTGCCGACGTGCTGCCGGAGTTGGTGCGCCGCGGCTTCGTGCCCGACGTCCTTACCGACCAGACCAGCGCGCACGATCCGCTCAACGGCTACGTTCCCAACGGCGTATCGCTGGCGGAGGCCCTCCACCTGCGCCAAAGCGATCCGGACGATTACCTGGCGCGCTCGTTCCACAGCATGGGCGTCCACGTGGAGGCCATGCTGGC
>CAZARO010001426.1:0-1740 GCA_964487165.1 uncultured Solibacteraceae bacterium
GGATCGGCGGGATTGTTGCGACGGCCTGCCATTACGGCGTTGACGGGCAGCCACGCGGGCTTATCGGCGGGGATGTCGCGCGCCAGCCGGGCGGCGATCTCGGCCACGTAGGGGTCGCGCGGATTCACCAGGTCGGGCCGCGGCTGCAGATATCGCGGATTGGTGGAGCGCTTGCCGTTCACCACGCGGGGGCAGGAGCTGGAGACCACATATTGCGTCTTGGGGTGCTCCACGAACTGCTGCAGGCGCCGCTTCATGGGCTCGGAGTATTCGTCGAACTCGGCCATGTGGTCCACCATGGCCTGCGCGCGTTCGAGGGTGATGGGCTCGAAGTTGGAGAGGAAGACCCCGGGGCCGGCGATATCCTGCTCCGCCTGTTTGTCCACTCCGCGGTGGATGGCGTCGTCGGGGCGTTGGAACAGGTAGCGCTCGCAGTTGGCCACCAGCTTCACGCTCGGGTTGGGATACACCGGGTCGAGATGTTCGAGTGCGGACCGGGGCAGCACCACCGACGCGGTGATGTCGTCTTCCATCTGCACCTTCTCGGCAGGGTAGAAATCGGGCCTCAGCTTGTAAATGCGCCAGGTGCCGTCCGGCTCATAGCCTACGCGCAGATAGTTACTTACTAACTTCTGATTATTATACTTCAGCTCGTGACCCAGGAAGCCGTTAATGCTATCGACGGTAAAATGCTCGCGCCAGTTATCGCCCCATTCGGGCTGATAGTAGCGCTTGACGGTGAATAACATCTGGCGGATGGTTTGCGGCAGACTTCTCACGAAGCTATTGTGAGCTTCGGTATGCTCGGGCGAAGTACTGAGTAACTGAATTACCGAGCCTAGCGAGCGTTCAAAACTGAGTATCGGCCGGCGGGTGCGCTCATCGGGCGGGCGGTTGCGGTAGATGGCGGAAAAATCCATGTTGAGGATCTCGGCCACCTGGTCCATGTCGTGATGATAGTCCCTGACGAAGACCGGGCCTTTCAGGATGGCGCCGGCGATAGATTTGGAAATTTCGGATTTGCCGCCGCCGGAAACGGTGCAGGGCTTGTGGCAGAGGGTGCCGCGCGGACGGGCTCCCACCAGCCGCCAGGCCGTTCCGCCCTGCTGTTTCTCGAGGCGCACGCGATACCCGTTGGGCAGAAAGTAGAGCTCGCGCGCGCGCAGGGGAATGGTGACGGTGCCGCCGTTGTGCGGCCAGGTGATGGTCCCCAGCTGCACGCGGAATTCGGCATCTTCGGGAAGATAATGGATCTCGGGGAAGCGGCGGTCCACCGCGTAGCCTTCCGGGCGCTGCTCCACCATGCCATCGAGAATCCGCATGGCGTCGGCGAACGGCGCCATTCTGAGACTTATGGTGCGATTGGCGTAAAACTCCTGACCGATTACATAAGTGGCGAAGGCCAGGGCTCCGCCGGCATGCTCCTCTTCACAGAGTCCGAATAGGTTGGCGGCGAAGCTGATCTGGGTCTTGACTTCTTTCTTGCAGTAACCGTAATAGTTATCGGCGATGATGGTTACCATGACGCCGCGGCTGTCACGGCAGGTTACCTTAAACGCGTGGCCGCCATTGTAAAGCTCGTCCTCGGCGGACCAGCACATGCCGTCGCGCTTTTGGCGTTCGGTAGCCTCGCTGACGTGCGGGAGTCCCAACTCGCGTTTGCGCATGCCCACCAGGTGCGGCGCCAGCACGACACAGCCGGTATGCCCGGTCCAATGCAAGGCATCGAGAGCGGCGTCG
>CAZARO010001427.1:0-1735 GCA_964487165.1 uncultured Solibacteraceae bacterium
GGAATCAGGTCCTCTTTGGTGACCAGCTTGATGACGTCGGCCAGGGGCTGGAGCAGGCCGTGCGGGCCCACGCGATAGGGGCCGGGGCGGACCTGAATATGCGCGATAACCTTGCGCTCCACCCATTGCAAATAAGCGAGCACGGTCATGAGGACGGCGAACACCACCACGACTTTGATCACGGTAACGAGATAGAAGATCTGTTCGCTGGTCAAGGCGTGCATTTAGCGGTCCGCTCGATTCTCTCGACTTTCAATGACGGAATGCAGAACCTTAGAATAACGCCCGAGGGTTCCCGACGCGAATAGCCCGTTGTGGTCGGAATGCACCAGGGCAGGCAGGTTTTCGACTGAAATCCGGCCGTTCACCGGCATCGTCTGTGCCGCTCCGCCAGCCGCCAGCGCCGCGAAGGGCACCTGGTAGCCGTGGACGTTCTTGCGAATTTCTTCCAGTATAGTATCCGGCAGCCAGGGTCCCAGGGCCGGAGCCACGCCCATTTCGCGGGCGATGAATCCCATGATTTCGAGGTCCGGCTTGGCGCCCATGGTGTTGATGGCGCGCTTCAGGCGCTGCACTTCGCCGGTGACGTTGGTGATGGTGCCGTGCTTCTCATAGGCGCAGGCGGCGGGCAGCACCACATCGGCCTCGCGGGCCGTCTCGGTGAGGAACATGTCCTGGACGACGAGGAAACCGCTCCCTGGCGGTCGCGGCTCAGTAAGTCGCGGCTCTGTACCTTTGAGCGGGTTCGCGCCCACCACCCACAGGACGTTCAGGCTGCCGGCGATCATCTCGGCCACGTGCAGACCCGGCTGGCCGGACGGCTTATAGCCGGGCAGCAGCTCGGGCACCAGCCCCATGTCGATGGCGCCGCGCGAATTGGAGTAATCCACTAGCGGAATGTAAGATACCGGAATTCCCAGTGACGCGCCGAAGGCTACCAGCTTGCGAATGTCGTCGCCGCGATAGGAGTCGTCGAAGAGAATGACGAGTTCGGGTTCCTTCGACAACTTCTCGCGCAGGGATTCGTAATCGCGGCCGCGCACCGCGGCGGTAGCGTATTGGTCTTCGCGGACCGGGCCGGGTGTCACGGCGTAGATGTGCGCCTGGTGATGGCGGTAGTTGGTGCGCATCTGGTTGGAGAGCAGGGGATGCTCCAGCGCCAGGTCGGCGCCGAGAATCAGGAAGGCTTTGCGCTCGTAGAGATCGGCCACGGTGGCGAGCTTGCCCTGACCCGATTCGCTGAGGGCGTCGAGCAGGGTCACCACGTCGCCGGTGCGGTGATGGTCGATGTTGTTGGTGCGCAGAACTTCGCGCGCGAATTTCTGGAGGTAGAAATTCTCTTCGTTGGTGGTGTGGTTGGAGCCGATCACACCGAACGTGCCGCCGTCGGCGAGAACTTGCGTGAATTTCTGCGCCACCGCGGTAAGCGCCTCGCTCCAGGAGACCTCTTCGAGCTTACCGTTCCTGCGCACCAGCGGAGCCTGCAGACGGTCGGGGTGATCGTAAAAATCGAAAGCGTAGCGGCCCTTGACGCACAGGAATTCGCCGTTGATGCCGGAACGGTCGCGATTGTTGCCGCGGATTATGCGGTCATTGCGCGTGCCGAGCGTGGTCTTGCAGCCATCGGCGCAGTGGGTGCAGATGGTGCCCACGTGGGTCATTTCCCAAGGCCGGGTTTTATAGCGATAGGCGCCGCTGGTGAGCGCGCCCACGGGGCAGATGTCGATGCAGGCGC
>CAZARO010001428.1:0-1735 GCA_964487165.1 uncultured Solibacteraceae bacterium
TCGACGATTCGGCCATTGTCCGCAAGATCCTCACCGAGGCTCTGGCGGGAGAACCGGACATCGAGGTGGTGGGATCGGCTCCTGACCCGTATGTGGCCCGCGACAAGATTCTCGCGCTGCGGCCTGACGTGCTGACCTTGGATATCGAAATGCCGCGCATGGACGGGTTGACGTTTCTGAAAAAGCTGATGCATTTTCACCCCATGCCTGCGGTGGTGATCAGTTCTCTGACACAACCCTCCTGCCGTGCGGCGGTGGAAGCGCTGGAACTGGGAGCGGTGGAAGTTCTGGCCAAACCCGGTGGTCCCTATTCGGTGGGGGAATTGCGCCATACGCTGGCGTCTAAAATCCGCGCGGCGGCGGTATCGCGGGTGCGCCGGGCGCAACCAGCGGGGGAACGTCCGGCGCCGGTCCGCGCCATACTTCCCGGCGATACGGTGATTGCCATCGGGGCATCCACCGGCGGCACGGAAGCCATAGCCGCGGTGCTCACCAAGCTGCCGGCAGGCACACCGGGAATTGTCATCACGCAGCACATTCCGCCGCAGTTCTCGCGCGCTTTCGCAACCCGGTTGAACGACATCTGCGCGATGGAAGTGAAAGAGGCCGAGGACGGAGACACGCTCCACGCCGGGCGTGCGCTGGTAGCCCCGGGAGATTTCCACATGCTGCTGCGCTCAGCCGGCGGCCGTTACTCGGTAAGCGTCAAAACCGGGCCCCGCGTATGCTACCAGCGGCCCAGCGTGGATGTGCTGTTTTCTTCCGTGGCCGAGGCGGCCGGCAGCCGCGCGATCGGCGTGCTGCTTACGGGAATGGGGGCGGACGGAGCGCAGGGATTGCTCAAAATGCGCCAAGCCGGGGCCCGCACTATCGCCCAGGACGAAGCCACCTGCGTGGTATTCGGCATGCCGCGGGAAGCCATCCTGGCGGGAGCGGCGGAACAGGTCTTGCCGCTGCCGGCTATTGCCAACGGAATCATGACGGCGCCCGGCCGCGGTCCTTACATGAAGTAGTTTTTGACCTTCTCGAAAAGGCCCTTTTCGGCAGGCGCGTTATCTGCCGGCAGCGTTTCCCGCAGCTGCTCGAAAAGTTTTCGCTGCTCCCGCGTGAGGCGCGACGGAGTTCTCACTTCGATGTGAACATAGAGGTCGCCGCGTCCGCTTCCGTTTACCACCGGGACGCCGCGGTGGCGGATGCGGATCTGCCCGCCGCTCTGCGTGCCCTCGGGAATTTTCACCTTATAGGGCTGTTCGAGCGTAGGGACCTCGATTTCTACCCCCAGGGCAGCCTGGGCGACATTCACTGGAATGGTGCAGTGCAGATCCTGCTCGTGGCGCTCGAAAAAGGCGTGCTCGCGAACCTTCAGGAAGACATAAAGGTCGCCCGCGGGACCGCCATTGGCGCCCGGTTGTCCCTCGTTGGCCAGGCGGATGCGGGTGCTTTCGTCCACGCCCGCGGGAATCGTGATTTTGAGCTTGCGCTGCACCTGCCGGTAGCCCTGGCCGCGGCACTGGCTGCAGGGATTGCGAATGATCTGCCCCGCTCCGTTACAGGTGGAACAGGTCCGCCGGATGGAAAGAAAACTCTGCTGATACAGCACTTCGCCGCGCCCATGACAGGTGGGGCAGGTGGCGGGCGACGTTCCGGGCTCGGCGCCGGCGCCGCTGCAACGGTCGCAGCGTTCCAGGCGCGGCACCTGAATATCGGCGTTCATGCCGAATACGGCCTCTTCGAA
>CAZARO010001429.1:0-1732 GCA_964487165.1 uncultured Solibacteraceae bacterium
AGCCCATGAGCGTGAATGAGATGATCATCCGCCCGCTGCTGGGATTCGCCGGCACCATCGCGCTCTTCCTGGTTCCCATGATCACCATGCGGCTGATTGCCGAAGAGAAGCGCCACGGCACCATCGAACTGCTGTTGACCTCGCCGGTGACGGACACCGATATCATTCTCGGCAAGTGGCTGGCTTCGCTGCTCCTTTATGTATGCACCATCGGCATGTCGGCCCTCAACATCGCCATGCTGTTCATCTGGGGTAAACCCGATCTCAAACCGGTGCTGGTGGCTTATCTTGGCCTCCTGCTGCAGGGCGCCTGCCTGCTGGCCATCGGAATCTTCTTTTCCTCCACCACCAAGAACCAGATCGTCGCCGGCGGTGTCACCTTCTTCGTCAGCCTGCTCCTCTATCTCCTGAACTATTACACGGAATTCGCCACCGGCGCCTTCTGGCAGGCGCTCAACTACCTCGCCATCGTTACTCACATGGATAACTTCAGTAAAGGCGTGATCGATTCCAAGGATATCGTCTTTTATTTTTCCATGATCTTCTTCTGTCTGTTCCTGACTCACCGAGCCATGGAATCGCTGCGGTGGAGGTCTTAGTATGGATGCAAATTGGATAAAGACACGGCAAACTAAATACTGGTCTTACACCGGCACTTACATCGTAGTAATCCTGGCGGTGCTGGTGGGAGTCAACTTCCTGGCCAATCGCTACGACAAGTCGTACGATTCCACCGCCAACAAGCAATTCAGCCTCGCGGACCAAACCCTGAAGGTGGTTCGCGACCTGAAGCGCGACATCCACGTTACTTACTTCGGCGGCAAAGAAACCTTTATCGGCGCCCGCGACCTGTTGGACCGGTACTCGGCGCTTTCTCCCAAATTCCACGTGCAATACATTGACCCGGAACGCGATCCCGCGAAGGCCAAAGCCATCGGCTTCCGTCAGGATGCTCCCGTGTTGATCGATAGCGGCGTGCGCAAAGAGGGCGCCAAGAGCCTGTCCGAGGAAGAAATCACCGGCGCGCTGATCCGCTCACTCAAGTCCGGCGCGCGCAATGTCTGCGTCCTCAACGCCGCTCACGAACATAGTATCGACGACGACGGCAACGGCGGCTATTCGTTCCTCAAGAAGTTGATGGAGCGCGACAACTACACCGTTAGAACCGTCGATCTCAAGGCGGCGGCTGTCGACACCAGCAAGCCGCTTGCCGTGGGCCAGGCGCCCGCCGCGCCGGCCTCCGTCGAGATTCCCAAGGACTGCACCGTCCTCGTCGTAGGCGGCCCGCAGCTCGATTACCCCGCGCCCACCGTGGCCGCCCTCAAGGCCTATGAAGAAGGCGGCGGGCGCGAACTCATCATGCTCGACAGCGTCATGCACATCGGCCGCGACGAACCGCCCGCCGAAAACTCCGAGCTCGAGAAAGTGCTGGAAGGTTGGGGCGTCACCGTCAATAAAGACCTGGTGCTCGATCTCAGCGGCGTAGGCGGCATCCTCGGGCTCCCTCCCGAGGTGCCCATGATCCTGGCCTATGAATCGCACCCCATCACCCAGCCCTTGACTCGCCAGCCTACGGCGTACCCGCTGGCGCGATCTCTCACCATCAAGTCCGGCGATAAGACCACGGTCTCCAAGTTAGTCAGCACTACCGAAGATAGCGTGGCCGTGACCAGCATCGGCGCCGGTGGAGCCATCGACCACAAGCAAGGCACTAAGGGCCCACTTACTCTGG
>CAZARO010001430.1:0-1728 GCA_964487165.1 uncultured Solibacteraceae bacterium
GGTCCAGCCACCAGGCATAGCCGTCGGCAGCCATGGCATCCCAACGGTAGATGGGATTGCCCCAGAGCTGGCCCGTGGCGCTGAAGTAATCGGGCGGCACGCCGGCCACCACGGTAGGGTCACCCTGGGCGTCCAGTTGAAACGCCTCGGGGTTGGCCCAGACGTCGGCGCTATCGTGGGCCACGTAGATGGGCAGATCGCCCATGATGCGGATGTTGCGGGCGCGGCAGTACTCGCGCAGCTCCTGCCATTGTTTGAAGAAGAGAAACTGGTAGTAGCGTTGGGCGGCAATGGCAGGCGCGAGACGTTCCCGCCAGGCGGCCAAAGCTTGCGGATCGCGGTCCCGCGCAGCGGGCTCCCAGCGGCTCCAGACCACCTCGCCGTGATGCTGCTTGAGCGCCATGAAGAGTGCGAAATCGTCGAGCCATGAGGCGTTGGCCGCGCAGAATGCCGGGAACGCCGGGTCGGAGGGCCCGGAGAAGAAGCGCAGGGCGGCAGCCTCCAACACGCCCATTTTCCAGGGGATGACGCGCGCGAAATCCACATGGTCCGACGGAAATGCGGGCGGCGCCACGTCCCAGCCGTCGATCGCGATCAACAGCGGATTGCCGGCCAGGGCGGAAAAGCACTGGTATGGCGAGTCGCCGTAGCCGGTTGGGCCGAGCGGCAGCACCTGCCACAGCGTCTGCCCGCTTTCGGCGAGAAAATCGGCGAAGTGCCGCGCACTCTGCCCCAGGTCGCCGATTCCGTACGGCCCGGGTAGGGAGGTGGGATGCAGCAGGATACCGCTGGAACGTGGGAAGCGCATGTCAAAGACATTTTAGCCGCAGATGAACACCGATGAACATGGCGCGGCAAACCGCAACCAAAAGAATATTCACCACAGAGGCGCAGAGACACGGAGAAAAACAAAGTCAAAAGCGGAGGACACAGAGGTGGCAGAGGCCACAGAAGCGCGTTCCTCCTGGGGATCAGCGTCTCAGCGCCTTCGGTTCGCGAAAATCGTCGCGGCTTGCGAAGATTGGCCGTTAGTAGTACGGGTAAGAAGGAAGCAAGAACGAGAATTCCTCCGCGGTGTTTTTTTGTCCGTGTACATCTGTGTCCATCCGTGGCCAATATCGTTTTGCTTCGACGTGTTCCTCGCGGGGCGCTACAATGCCGGGTGGCCGATTTCTGCGTGTAGAAGGAGAACCGAAAATGATGCGGTATGGCATGAGAAGGGCTTTATTCGGATTGCTGCTGCTGCCGCTGCTGGCGGCCGGGCAGGATCGGGACTTCTCCCAGCTCACTGCCCGGCGGAGCCCCGAGTGGGCGCCGAGCGCGGTGGTCTATGAGATCAACGTGCGGACGTTCTCCGCGGCTGGCAACTTCCAGGGCGTCACGGCGCGGCTGGGAGATCTGTCGAAACTCGGCGTGAACGTGCTGTGGCTGATGCCCATCCACCCCAACGGGCAACTGCAGAAGAAGGGCACGCTGGGCAGCCCCTACGCGGTGCGGGATTACTACGCCATCGAGCCCGCATTCGGAACGGCGGCCGATCTGCATGCGCTCATTGACGGCGCGCACCGGCTGGGCATGAAGGTAGTCATCGACATTGTGGCCAACCACACCGCGTGGGACAGCGTGATGATGGCCCATCCGGAGTTCTATAAGAAAGACGCCAGCGGCCACATCATCTCTCCCATCCCCGACTGGTCGGACGTGGCCGGCCTCGACTACCGCAACGCG
>CAZARO010001431.1:0-1727 GCA_964487165.1 uncultured Solibacteraceae bacterium
CTCTTCCACAATGGAGACGAAGTGAAATACCGATCCCAGGCCGAATGCGCCCAGCGCTACGCGAAACAGCTGCTCGCGCCGGCGGACCAGGGTGAGGATGGCATGCAGGAGGCCGAGGGAGTACAGGGCGGCGGCCACGCGAAGCCAGATGACGCTCATTTCAGCCATGAGAGGTCCAAGAAATCCCTAAGTTGTTCACCCCCAGTATATCTTGGGGGGTATGGGGGAGTGCCCGCACCAAAATGAGGGTAGCGGATGCGTTCCTTGCGGGGGAACGAGCCCACGACTACGTTCGGGGAGAATTTTGATTGCGGATGAGCTCGCCGATGGCGAGCACTAACTTGTCCACTCGGTCGTCCAATTCGCGAGAGCGCTGGGCATTCTCGCGGGCCATCTGCCGCATGCGCTCATCGGTCTTGCGCATCTGCGCGTCAGTTTCCCGGAACTGCTCCTCAGTACGAGATCGGTCTTCGTCCATCCGCTTCGTCGCCGCGGCGAACTGCGCCGCCACCTGATCGAACCCGCGACGGGTCTCGGTCGCCAGTTCGGCAACCACCTTTTCGAGCGAAATGTGGCTCTCGGCAAGGATTCCGACCACCTCCTCCAGGCGGTCCAATCGCTCTCCGTGAGTTTTCGCCGGCATGCTCCCTATTCTCGCATAGGCGTTTATTTGTCCAGGAACGGCGAGCAGCACGGCGGTTGCACGGGCTTCGGCTCCATTAGCTCGGCCCGCGTCAGATTCGGATCGTACAAATTCAATTGCCACTTGCCATCGCGGCCAATCTTGGGAGGAGCGTCCATCTTGAGCCCGCGATCCTGCAGCGTCTTATACGCCGCCTGCACGTCCGGCACGCCCAGCGCCAGGTGGTTCATGACCCCGCGAGTTCTCACCGAAGGATGCGGCTGGTTCAGCATGTACTCCAGCCAGTCGGGGCCGTCCGGCACGCGCATGTCCACCCAATCGGTCTTGGTGTCGGTCATTCCGCCGTGCCAGGTGGCGCGGTAGCCCAGGATGTCGGCGTAGAAACGGTCGGCGCCGGCCTGGTCCTGGATGGTGAAGCCGCAGTGAATGATGCGTTCGGAGATGCGCGTGGCGGGCAGCGCCTTACCGAAATTGCGGCTGCGCAGCGATCCCTTCAGGTACTCCACAAAAGCGATGCTATGGCCTTCCGGGTCGGCCACCGTGAAGCTGTAGTCGCCGTCCGCATCCTTTTGGAGGCTGTCGGGGACCTTGACGCCGCTGCCCGCGAGGTAATCGCGCAACTCGCGGGCGTTGGAAGTCTCGAAGGCGATTTGCGCGAGGCGATCTTCGGAGTCGTCCTTCAGCGTGGGCGAGACCTCGATGTACTGGTGGTCGTTCACCTTGAAAATGGCGCTCCCGTTGGGTCCGGGGAACGGCTCCTCGAAGCCCAGATAGTGGCCGTAGAACGCTCGCGCGGCGGCGATATCGTTGGTCTTCAGGGCAAGATGGGCCACCCCGAGGATGGGGGGCCGCTTGACAGCGGTCTTTTGCGAGAGCAGGCAGGGGACGAGCGCGGCGGCGCAGACCGCCGGCAGAATCAGGTTTCGAAAAGCCATGCTGGCATTATATGTGGCAGCGCAGCACGGTGGGGACACCGCCGGGTGCCTAACGGTTTTGGGGGATTAGTCGCCAGGAAACCGCTCCCTTGCTTTGCGGTCGCGGCTCGGTAAGTTGCTGCACACGTGCGACACCCGTTACTGAGCCG
>CAZARO010001432.1:0-1721 GCA_964487165.1 uncultured Solibacteraceae bacterium
CGCGCCGACCGGCCCTATGTTTTCGTAAAGCTCGAAACCAACCAGGGAGTGGTGGGTTGGGGTGAGGCAACGCTCGAAGGAAAAGCCAGCGCCGCGATGGCATGCGTGAACGACCTGCGGGACTTCATCGTCGGCAGCGACCCCATGCAGTCCGAACATCTCTACCAGTTGATGTACATCGGCAGCTTTTATCGCGGCGGGCCGGTGCTTGGTTCGGCGATCTCGGGCATCGACCAGGCCATCTGGGATATCCGCGGGAAGGTGCTGGGGATGCCGGTGTACGAGTTGCTGGGAGGGCCCGTGGATCCACGCGGCGTGCGCGGATATTACCATGCCGAGGCCTGGACGCTGGAGGACGCCCGGACGCTCCGCGACCGGACGCGCGCGGCGGGCGTGACCGCGCTGAAGTTCCAATTGCCCGACCTGCTGGAGTGGGTGGAGACCGATCGCAAGCTGCGGCGCGCCGTGAAACACATGGAGATGCTGCGCGAAGGGCTGGGGCCGGATCTCGATTTCGCGGTGGATTTTCACGCCCGTCCGAGCCCCACCGTGGCAGCGATCATCCTGCGCGAGATCGAGCCGTTCCATTTGTTCTTCGCGGAGGAGATTTGTCCTCCGGAGAACATGCGCGAGATGCAGCGCGCGGCGCGCAAATCAACCACGCCGCTGGCCACGGGCGAGCGCCTGATCGCCGCTTACGGCTGCGTCGAACTGATCGACCTGGGGATCGTGGATGTGCTGCAGCCCGACATCGCGCACGTGGGCGGGGTGACGGCGCTGTGGAAAGTGGCCGCCGCCGCGGACGCCGCGGGCATTCGCATGGCGCCGCACGCCTGCGAAGGGCCGGTGGGCGGCATCGCCAGCCTGCACGTTGACGCGGCGATTCCGAATCTCCTGGCGCAGGAGATTTGCGGGCTGGTGGAGGCGGGTGAGATGAATCGCGTGTGGGAAGACCTGCTGGGCTTCCCGGCGATGAGAATGGTGGACGGCCGCTATCCGCTGCCGATTAAGCCCGGATTGGGATTCGAAGTGAATGAAGCTGCGCTGAAGAAGTACCCGTTCCAGGGTACGCGTCCTTTTCCGCCGGCATTCCACGAGGATGGTTCGCTGGCGTCGCTGTAGTCCGGGCCCCGGGCCGCCGCGTTCAACCGAAGGATGCGGACACCGCAGCTCCGGTAGCGTGGGACGGTGACGGGGCGCAATCCGCGAGACTCGACCCGATACTGGGGGGCCGTCAATTCTATTCGTGCCGCAGTGCCACCATGGGGTCGACCCGGGTGGCGCGCTGCGCCGGGATCCAGCACGCCAGAATCGCTACCAGCGCCAGAATCGACGGCACCAGGATGAACGTGACGGCGTCGCGGGAAGTCACCAGGAACAGCATGCTCTCCACCGCGCGCGAGCCTATCAAGGCAATCGCCATCCCCACCGCCACCCCGATAGCCACCAGGCGCACGCCTTCTCGCAGGAGCATCAGCTGGACGTCGGCGGCGGTGGCTCCCAAGGCCATGCGTATGCCGAATTCGCGCACCCTGTGGGCCACCAGGTAGGAGACCACGCCATAGATCCCGATGGTGGCCAGCAGCAGCGCGAGCATCCCGAAGACCGCCAGCAGTCCGGCCGAGAGCCGCTGCGCCCACAAGGATTGGCGAATGGTCGAGTTTACCGTTTCGGCTTGCAGCAGCAGGTTACGGTCCAGGGCTTGCACTTCGCGCCGCACC
>CAZARO010001433.1:0-1720 GCA_964487165.1 uncultured Solibacteraceae bacterium
CCGGCGTGGTGCCGCAAATCTCGCTCATCTGCGGACCGTGCGCCGGCGGCGCGGCGTACAGTCCGGCACTTACCGATTTCATCATCCAGACGCGCTACGCTTACATGTTCATCACCGGGCCGGCGGTGATCAAACAAGTTACCAATGAGGTGATCACGGCCGAGCAACTCGGCGGCACGCGCGCCCACATGAATCTCTCCGGGGTGGCCCACTTCGTGGCCGATAACGACGTAGAGGCCATCCGCATCTGCAAGCGCTTACTCTCGTTTTTGCCCTCCAATAATCAGGAAGAGCCACCGCGTGCCGATCCGGACCGCCGCCGCATGCGCGACGAATCGCTCAACCGCATCCTGCCGGAAGAATCCAAACTCCCCTACGACGTCCGCGAGATCATAACCCGCATCGTGGACCGCTCCGACTTCCTCGAAGTCCAGAAGGACTACGCCAAGAACGTGGTCATCGGGTTCGCGCGCATCATGGGCCGTTCCATCGGGGTGATCGCCAATCAGCCCTCGGTGCTGGCCGGTGCGCTCGATATCAACGCTTCCGATAAGGCCGCCCGCTTCATCCGCTTCTGCAACACCTTCAACATTTCGCTGGTGACCCTGGTGGACGTGCCGGGATTCCTGCCCGGCGTGGACCAGGAGCACGGCGGCATCATCCGCCACGGCGCCAAGCTGCTGTTCGCTTATTCAGCCGCCACCGTCCCCAAGGTCACGGTGGTGATCCGCAAAGCTTACGGCGGCGGATATATCGCCATGTGCTCCAAGGATCTGGGGGCCGACCGCGTGTTCGCCTGGCCCACGGCGGAGATCGCCGTGATGGGCGCGGAGGGAGCGGCCGAGATCGTCTTCCGGCGCGAAATCGCCGCCGCCGAAGACCAGGAGGCGCGGCGCCGGGAATTGATCGACGAATATCGCGAGACATTCGCCACTCCTTACGTTTCCGCCGGCGCGCGCCTGGTGGACGACATCATCGAACCGGCTGAAACTCGCGCCTGCCTGGCCGCCGTGCTGGACTCGCTGGCGACGAAACGGGTATTGCGGCCGGCCAAAAAGCACGGCAACATCCCGCTGTAATCTTATGAAGGAACCCGATATCAGCCAACGTCACCGGATCCTGATCGCCGCTGCGGCCGTGGCGATACTGGGGCCGCGTGCCCGCGTTCGCGAGATCGCGCCGGTGGGCTGGTCGCAGCTCCGTCCGGGGCACCAGCCGGTGCACGCCGTTCCTACCGTTCGCCACGCCATCCAGGTCCACATCCGAACCGCCCGCAGGGAGGAAGCGCATGAAACTGCGAATCTCGCTTGAAGGCCAGCGCTACGACGTCGACGTGGAGATTCTGCCCGAGACGTGCGGCGACTCGCTGGAGCTGGAGTCTCATTTCGAGGTGCCGGCCTCGGTGCTGCGGCCGCCGCCGCCCGAAGAGGTCCGCCCCGAGGACAGGATCTGCAAGAGTCCGATTGCCGGCGTGGTGGTGTTGGTCACCGCGTCGGTGCGCCAGAAGGTCCGGCAGGACGACCCCATGGTGGTGATCGAAGCGATGAAAATGCAGACCACCATCGGCGCGCCGGTAGACGGCACAGTGGATGCGGTGCACGTGTTGCCCGGCCAGTTGGTGAAGCCGGGACAGCCGCTGTGTACCCTGGTGTAGAGGCCAAGGGCTTCGCGCTTTTCGTGGGGCAGGCAATCGTGCCTGCAGGCGGCCTTTCAGGCCGCC
>CAZARO010001434.1:0-1718 GCA_964487165.1 uncultured Solibacteraceae bacterium
CCCAGAGGGCACCCCCGAGGGCGTCCGCCCCACTAATTATGCAGGTACGGCTCAGTCCAATGTAAGTGACATTGGGATACCATCCTGCCCCACGAGGCGCGTTCAGCGTAACTCGATTACAGGAGACTCAATAAGTGGCATTGCGCTCTAACCGGCGGCCTGCGGCTCTTTCGGCGGGCGCAGCAGCAGCGGCAGCACCGCGCTCAATAACGTAGCCAGCGCCAACCACCGCATCGCGCCCTGATACCGGCCCGTAGCCTCGCGGACGCTGGCCACCAGCGTGGGGCCGAACGTCGCCGCGAAGCCCCAGGCGGTCAGCATCATCCCGTAAATCGGCGCGATCTGGCCGGAGCCGAAGTAATCCGCGACGAATGCCGGCATGGTGCCGAAGCCGCCGCCGTAACAGAGCAAAATAAGACACGCCAGTAGCGAAAGCATCCCGAATTCGTGAGCGCTGGCAAGCAGGAAGAAGGCCACCGATTGCAGCAGGAACATGATCAGGAATACTGCGCGCCGGCCGATGGCGTCCGATAGCCAGGCCCAGATAAAGCGGCCGGAGCCGTTAGCGATGGAGATCAGGCCCACCAGGCCGGCGGCCGTAGTGGCCGACACGCCGGAGATTTCCTGCGCCATGGGCGAAGCCTGCGAAATGATCGCGATGCCTGCGGTGGTATTCAGAAATAGCGTCATCCACAGCGCGTACCACTGCCACGTGGAGAGCGCTTGTTGCAGCGAGAAGTCGTGCTTCGACCTGGCCACGGTTCGCCCGCTTTGCGCCAGATACCCGGCCGGCACCCAGCCCGCGGGCGGATTCCGCATCCAGAAGGCGCAGAGGAGAACGATCACGAAGTACGCGCACCCCAGGATTTCGAACGTGCGGCCAACCCCTACCGACGAAATCAGCGAGTTGGCCACCGGGGCTGTCACCAGCGCGCCCGACCCGAATCCGGCCACCGCCAGCCCGGTGATCATCCCGCGCTTATCCGGAAACCATTTCACCAGCGTGGCGATGGGGATGATGTAGCCGAAGCCCAGCCCGGTGCCGGCCACCAGGCCGTAAGTCAGGTACAGCGGCGTGAGACTGTCCGCCATGCCGGCCAGCGCGGTGCCGGCGCCGTAGAGCACCGCCGCGGTGAATGCCACTGGCCGCGGACCGTTTCGCCGCATCCATAATCCACCCACGAAGGCCGCAAACCCGACGATGAAAATGGTCACCTGGAAAACCAACGTCACTTGCGGGATGGACCAGCCGTGCGCCTTGGTCAGCGGAATTCGAAACACGCTCCAGGCGTATACCGCGCCGAGGGCGATCTGCATGAAAATACCAGCTACCGCGATAAACCATCGATTCGGCGTCGTCATAGACTGTCTCTATAGCGGCGTGATCACTGCCTCTTGTTTGTTGACTGCGTCAATCATCGCCGTACCCACGTGAAGATGCTGATCGATGAGTTGGTGCGGGGTGTGCGCCATCCATTCGGCCAGCGAAATGTCTTCGTAACGGTCGGTGCGGAACATCTCCAGGAAGACCAGGTCGGTGTCCCCGGTGTTCTCCACGTAGTGCGGGTTCGACTGCGGAACGTACCCCACGTCGCCCTCCTGAAAGTCCATGGTCCGGGCGTGCGTCCCGGCGGCGAAGAGCGTCATGCGGCCCTTGCCGCTGATAAAATACTGCCACTCGTCGGCGTTGGGATGCCAGTGCAGCTCGCGCAATCCAC
>CAZARO010001435.1:0-1717 GCA_964487165.1 uncultured Solibacteraceae bacterium
TCAGGTCCGAGCCATCGGTCTTTAGCACGGCGAGGTTGGCCATTCCATCGGGATTGCAGACGGATACCTCAACCTCGGAGCCGTTCGGATGGGCGTCCAGATGGCACGCGCGAAAATCGGCGGTGTGAAACAAGCGCTGTTCTACTCCGGCCGCATCGCGGGCAAACACGCCGCTGATTTCGTCGGTTTCGAGGGTGTAGAAGAGTTCGCCGGGATGGAGGCCCCTGGTGACACTCGTCATGGAGATGCGAAACTCGCCCGGGCCGGACTCCGGAGGCAAGCGTAAGGCGCGGCTCAGGCTTTGCCCTCCGCGGCCCCGCACCTTCCAGGCATTGCGATTGTATATCTGCGCGGCGCGGTCCCGCAGAGAGCGGCCGAACGGGCTCTCCAGGATCTCGGCGGCGCCGTCGTGTTCCAGATGGAGTTGCCCCCGGGAAATGTAGGCCAGCAATGGATGGGTCACGGAAACTCAGCTTTCATTCTCCGAGTTAGCTACCCCGCGAGCAAGTTATCGAAGGTTCACACTGTTTGGGGCTTCGTCCAGCAGGATTGCGGAGGCCAAAGTTCGCTTGCTCTCAACTTACCGAGCCGCGACCGTGAGGGAGCGGTACGGGGCGGGTCCTTTTCCGCAGCCTGCGCTAACGAAGCGGCGGCTTGCTGCGCATCGCTTTGACGAAATCTTCCAGCGTGCGGCCGGCGGTCTCCTCGAAACTCTCCGCCAGAATCTCGACGGCGCCCATGCGGTCCAGCCGGAAATTGCGAAAGTCCTCGCGCGATTCGCACCAGGCGGCCAGCGTCCAGGTGGTGCCCCAGAAGTAGACTGCCATGGGGCGGATGGTGCGCAGCGAGGCGCGCTCGGTGGAATCGACGTACTCGACGCGCAATTTCCGTTTCTGCAAAATGGCCTGGCGGGCGGTTTCCAAGGTGGCTGCGGCCTCCGGTCGAATATGAAATCCAGGTGCGAACAGCCGGCTGCGCGCGATCTCCTCACGCCGCGCGGGCGGCAGCGCCAACGCGATCTTGGCGAGTGCCGAGCGCGCGTGCGCGGCCAGCGTGGGGCCGCCCCAGGCTTCCACCATGCGGGCGCCGGTGACCATAGCTTCCACTTCATCGAGGGTGAACATGATAGGCGGCAGGTCGAAACCCTTGCTCAGCCGGTATCCCACTCCCGCCTCGCCCTCCACTGGCACGCCCGAGAGGGAAAGATCGCGGACGTCGCGATACACCGTCCGCTCCGAGACCTGCAGCCAGCGCGCCAGTTGGGCGGCGGTGGTAAGACGCCGCCCACGCAGGTGCTGGACGATTTGGAACAGACGGTCAGCGCGGCGCACATTGTCAGCTTATCGTGTGCAGGCCGACTAAGTTGCCCTCGGTATCTTCGATGCGCGCGTAGTGGCCCATACCCGGCGGCAGCGCCGTCTTGGGAACGATCACCTTCCCGCCGGCTGGACTGACGCGGGCCAGTGCAGCGTCGAGGTCGGGGTCGGCATTGAGGTAGACTACCGTGCCATTCGCCGCCGGGCGATGGTCGGGGCTGAGAGAAAGGCACCCACTGACGGCGGGCTTCTGGTAAGGAAACACGGCCAACGTCTCGGGGCCAAATTGTCCGCGGTTCAGGCTGGTGGCCAGGACCGTTTCGTAGAACCGGCAGGCGCGATCCAAGTCGGCGGCCGGGATTTCGAACCAGACAACGCGGCTTTCGCGTTGCTGTTGTTGA
>CAZARO010001436.1:0-577 GCA_964487165.1 uncultured Solibacteraceae bacterium
GATTTGGCCCATCTTGGTCCAATAGAACCAGTCGACCACGACTACGTCGAGCGGAAGATGCCGGTCGCGGTAGCCTTTGGCCACCGCCAGCACTTCATCCTGCGAACTGTATCGCTGCTTGCACTGAATAAATCCATAAGCAGCTTTCGGGAGCATCGGCGTGGTTCCGGTAAGCTGCCGGTAGCCGGCGTAGATTTCGTCTGTGGTGTTTCCGGCGATCACGAAGAACGATACCCGGTCGCCCACTTCGGAGGTCCAGCGGGTCTGCTCGTTAAAGCCTGGCTCGATGACTGTCTTGGATGGATTGTCCCAGACAATGCCATAGCCTTTGTTGGTGACCAGAAACGGTACGCAGATGCTGGGGGCCGCGGTGGCGGTGTAGTTGTGCCAGCATTCCATTCTGCGGCCGCGATGATCGAGAAACCCCTCGTGGTTCTGACCCAGGCCGTAGTAGTGCTCGTCATCGGGCGAAACGAAGGTCGCGCCCACCTGGTAAAACGGCGGGTCCGATGGACGCTTGTCGTTCAATACGCTGGCGTTGCCGTCCTTGTGATTGGGCACGGACATCGACCAGTCC
>CAZARO010001436.1:587-1716 GCA_964487165.1 uncultured Solibacteraceae bacterium
AGGAGCGGAGCCGTTGAAGAACTTGGCAATATCCAATTCCGTCGCCAAGGGCTTGTGCGGGCGGTTCGCCGCCACCGTGACCACCAGGCGCTGCGACCGGTACACGTCGCCCTGGGCGTCCTGCTGGCGGGTCCAGCCCTCAGCGGATGGGCTTGCGATAAACCCGTAGCCCGGCGCGGACGTTGCCGGTTCCTTCAGAAGACTCAGGGTAACCCGGATAATATTCGGGGCATAGGGCTCGAGGACGATCGTGCCGCCATCCCGGTCCAGTACGGTCTGCGGTCTCTGGGCGCGTGCGTCGCCGCTGACTAGCAGCGCGGCCAACGCCGCTACCACCAGGTGTAACGTACGAATCATAAATGATCTCCGCTCGGTGTGCGTCGTTGCTAATGATCTGGACTCGACTGGCAGCGGCACCTTAGTAGAGCGTAGCAACTTTCCCGGCGACTGACGGCTGCTTCAAAGTTCTGACTTTGGGCGGGTATTTCAAAAGGGGATGGGCACAATTCGAGGATGGAGCGGATCGTGGTTGAGACCAGAATCGGCTATGATACGGGCGCGATGCTCTCCTTCTTAAGGTTCTTCTCCGGCAACCACTTTTGCAGGGCGTCGAACATATCCTCCAGCTTGACCGGCTTGCCGATATGGTCGTCCATGCCGGAGGCCAGACAGCGTTCTCGCGCCCCCGCCATGGCTTCCGCCGTCATGGCGACAATTGCCATCCGCCGCGCCGCCGTCTCGCCGCGCCGGATCTCAAGAGTAGCCGCGTAACCGTCCATTTCCGGCATCTGACAGTCCATGAAGATCAGATCGTACGGCGCCATCTCGATCATCTTGAGAACCTCGCGGCCATTGGCCGCCACGTCAGGGCGCAGGCCGAGCTTCTCAAGCAGCCGCACGGCCACCTTCTGATTCACGGCATTGTCTTCCGCCACCAGGACGCGTCGCGGAACTCCCGCGAATTTCGCTGCCAGGGCCTCTTTCATCGCCGACGAGCCACTTTCGGGCTTCGGAGTGCGCACGTTAGAGACGGACAGTTTCTTCGACCATACAGCCGCCAGCGTGTTGAGCAGTTGCGATTGGCGCACCGGCTTGACCAGGGATGCGTCGATCGCGACCCCTTCCAGGG
>CAZARO010001437.1:0-1713 GCA_964487165.1 uncultured Solibacteraceae bacterium
GGCATCACGACCGCCTCAACCAGGGCTAGGGTCATGGGCATTCCCATCGTGCAGGGCCGCGAGTTCAACTCGAGCGATCGCCCCCAAGGCGCGGCCGTCGCGGTGATCAACCAGAAGTTAGCCCGCATGTGGTGGCCGAACGAATCCGCCGTCGGGCGCCAGATCAAGGTCGGCGGACCCTATCAGCAAGGCAACCTGCTGGAGATTGTGGGAGTGGCGGGCGACGTCCGGCAATCCGGCCTCGACATTGAACCGATGGAGGAGATCTACCTGCCGGCGATACAGGAATCCGCCAGCGGCATGGCGATTGTGATGCGGACCGCGGGCGACCCGGTGAAACTTATGCCCGAGGTGCGGGCGCTGGTGTCGGGCGTCGACAGGAATCTGCCTATGCAACGCTTCGGCACGATGGAAGCGGCGCTCGGCGCGGGGCTGGCGCAACGCCGCTTCAGCACGCTGCTGCTGACGCTGTTCGCCGGCCTGGCGATGCTGCTCGCGGCGGTGGGCATCTACGGATTGCTGAATTACTGGGTGAGCAGCCGCGAACCGGAGATCGCGGTGCGGCTGGCGCTGGGCGCGTCCCCGGGGCGAATCTTACGGTGGACCAGCTTCCATGCGCTGCGCCTGGCGATAGTGGGAGTGGCGCTGGGCGCACTGAGCGGATGGGCCTCCGCGCAACTGCTGCGCGGCCTGGTATTCGGCATTCCGGCACACAATCCGGAGACGCTGGCCATGGCCGCCGTGGCGGTGATGGCGATTGCGTTCGCAGCGGTCGCAGTGCCCTCGTGGCGCGCCGCGCGGGTGGACGCGGCACATCGCCTGCATCAGGGATAATGGCGGCCGCGCCGGTCTAGGGCCACGAAATAGCGAACGATTCGAGCCACCCATTCCTCCAGTAAGTATTCATTGAGTCTGGCGTAAGTCTTCGCAAGCCGCGGCGACGCTGATCCCCTGGATGATCGCGCTGCCGTAGCCCGCCACCCAAGAATATTCACCGGAGAGACACGGAGGAAGACAAAAGCCAACACCCCAAATCCTTCGCCAGCCGCTGCGACGCCGATACCCCGGATGATCGCGCCTCCGTGACCTCCGCCACCTCTGTGCCCTCCGGTTTTGACTTCTGTCTTCCTCCGTGTCTCAGTGTCTCTCTGGTGAATAGCAGTCGCCGCAGTCGGGTACAATCGAAGGTAACCTGCAATGAGCAGAATATTATGGGCCGCCGCCCTGATGGCCGCCGTGTGGGGCGCATTCAGCCAGAATTCTCCCGCTCCCATCCATTTCAATTACAAGCCGATCGATTTTCGGCTCGATAGTTGCGAGACCGACCGGCGCCACGCCCCGGAGACAATGGCGGGCGGAGTGGCTGTCTTCGACTTCAATAACGACGGCTACCTCGACATCTTCTTCACCAACGGAGCCGACATCCAAACACTTAAGAAGACGTCCGCCAAATACTCCAACCGGCTCTTTCAGAACGACGGCAAAGGCAATTTCAAGGACGTCACGGAGCATGCCGGCCTCACCGGCACGGGCTACGACAACGGCGTCGCCATCGGCGACTACGATAACGACGGGTTCAAGGACATTTTCATCGGCGGCGTTCACGCCAATCATCTCTACCACAACAATAAAGACGGCACCTTCACCGACGTCACCGAAAAGGCCGGCATCGCCAAGCCGGACAAGCAGTACGGACCCTTGTGGTCGGTGGGC
>CAZARO010001438.1:0-1688 GCA_964487165.1 uncultured Solibacteraceae bacterium
CGAACGGGATGGCGTTCTTGTTGACGGTGATGCGCGCGGCGTCCAGCGCCTTCTCGGCCTCCTTGCCGCGCAGTCCCTTGGAGAACACGTCCAGCAGCATGACGTGCGTATCGGTGCCGCCGGAGACGATGCGGAACCCCTGGTCCATCAGGCTCCGCGCCAGCGCGGCGGCGTTGGCCACCACCTGTTTTTGATACTCCACGAAGCCCGGCTGCATGGCCTCCAGGAAGCACACCGCCTTGGCCGCCACCACGTGCACCAGCGGACCGCCCTGCATGCCGGGGAAAACCGTCTTGTCGATGGCCGGCCCGAATTTCTCGCGCGCCAGAATCATGCCGGCGCGCGGTCCGCGCAGCGTCTTGTGCGTGGTGGAGGTGACGATATCGGCGTATTCGCAGGGGTTGGGATGCACGCCCGCGGCCACCAATCCGGCGATGTGCGCCATGTCCACCAGGAAGAGCGCGCCCACGGAATCGGCCACCTGGCGGAAGCGCGCGAAATCGAGGGTCCGCGGATACGCGCTCGCGCCCGCCACGATCATTTTGGGCTTGTTCTCTTCGGCCAGGCGCTGCAACTCGTCGTAATCGATGCGCTCGTCGTCCTTGCGCACACCGTAGGGGACCACGTGGTAAGTCTTGCCGGAGAAGTTAAGCGGATGGCCGTGCGTCAGGTGGCCGCCGTGCGCCAGGTTCAGGCCCATGATGGTGTCGCCGGGCGAGAGCACCGCGGCATACGCGGCCTGGTTGGCCTGCGAGCCGGAATGCGGCTGCACGTTGGCGTACTCGGCGCCGAAGAGCTTCTTGGCCCGCTCGCGCGCCAGGTTCTCCACGATGTCGGTAAATTCGCACCCGCCGTAGTAGCGCTTGCCGGGATAGCCCTCGGCGTACTTGTTGGTGAAGACGCTGCCGGTGGCGTCGAGCACCGCCTGGGAAGTAAAATTCTCGCTGGCGATGAGCTCGATTTGGGAGTGCTGCCGGTTCCCCTCGTGCTGGATGGCTTCGAAAATCTCCGGGTCCACTTCCGCCAGGGGCCGCTGCATCTGCTCCGTTACCGTCATGATTCCTCCGTCGATTGGGCCCTCTGCGATGGCCGGCGAAGGGCTCTTTCCGATGCTTGCCGCCGCGCCGCCTCGCGAGCCGCCAGCCTGCATAAAGGCGAGAAATTAATTCTAGCATGCTAGAATTGGCAGATCCCCAAACGAACCTATGCTCTGGAGCAAGCTCTTCATTCCGACGTTGCGCGAGAATCCGGCGGAGGCCGAAGTGGCCAGCCACCAGTTGCTGCTGCGCGCCGGATACATCCGCCAGCTTTCGGCGGGCATTTATAACTACCTGTTTCTGGCGCAGCGCGCCTTGCTGAAGATCACCGCCATCGTGCGCCAGGAAATGGACGCCATCGGCGGGCAGGAAATGCTGCTGCCGGCGCTCAATCCGGCCGAGGTCTGGCAGGAATCGGGCCGCTGGGACGTGATGGGCGACAACCTCTTCCGCCTCAAAGACCGCTTCGGCCGCGATCTGTGCCTGGGCATGACCCACGAAGAGGTGATGACCGTGATCGCGCGCGGCGAGTTGCGCAGTTATAAGCAGCTGCCGCAGATCTGGTACCAGATCCAGACCAAATTCCGCGACGAGCCGCGTCCCAAATCGGGGCTGCTGCGCGTGCGCCAGTTCATCATGAAGGATTCCTAC
>CAZARO010001439.1:0-1685 GCA_964487165.1 uncultured Solibacteraceae bacterium
TGATCGCCCCCTTCGGCGCGGCGAAATTCTCCGAAGCGCTGCGCATGGGCGTGGAGGTGTTTCACACCTTGAAGCAGGTGCTCAAGAAGAAGGGCTACTCCACCTCCGTGGGCGATGAGGGCGGCTTCGCGCCTAATTTGAAGTCCAATGAGGAAGCCATCGAGTCGGTTCTGGAGGCGATTTCTCAGGCCGGGTATAAGCCCGGCAAGGATATCGGCGTGTGTCTCGATCCAGCGGCCAGCGAGTTCTTCGTCGACGGCAAGTACATTTTCAAGAAATCCGACAAGAGCGAGCGGACCCCGGAACAGATGGTGGCTTACTGGGCCAACTGGGTGCGCCAGTATCCGGCCATCCTGTCGCTGGAAGACGGCATGTCGGAAGAAGACTGGGGCGGCTGGAAACTGCTGACCGATGCGCTCGGCAAAAAGATCCAACTGGTGGGCGACGACATTTTCGTGACCAACCCGGAGATCTTCCAGCGCGGCATCGAGCAGGGAATCGCCAATTCCATCCTCATCAAGGTGAACCAGATCGGCACGCTCAGCGAGACGCTGGCCGCCATGCACATGGCAGCGCGCGCCAACTATACCGCAGTGGTATCGCACCGCTCGGGCGAGACGGAAGATCCCTTCATCGCCGACCTGGTAGTGGCCACGGGAGCGGGCCAGATCAAGACCGGCTCGGCCAGCCGCACCGACCGCATCGTGAAATACAACCAGCTGCTGCGCATCGAAGAACAACTCGGCGCCGCGGCGCAATTCCTCGGCAGAAAGGCATTTCGGCAATGATCAAACTGGTATTGATTCGTCACGGCGAGAGCACATGGAACAAGGAGAATCGCTTCACCGGCTGGACCGACGTGGAACTCTCCGATAAGGGCCGGCAGGAGGCCCTGGAAGGTGGCCGCGTGCTGAAGGCCGAAGGCTACACCTTCGATGTGGCGTACACTTCGGTGCTGCGGCGCGCCATCCATACTCTTTGGACGGTGCTCGACCAGATGGAGCTGGTGTGGATCCCGGTGCATCGTTCGTGGCGGCTGAACGAGCGCCACTACGGTGCGCTGCAGGGGCTGAATAAGGCGGAGACGGCGGCAAAATTCGGCGAGGCGCAAGTCAAAATCTGGCGCCGCAGCTACGATGTTCCGCCGCCCGCGCTCACGCCCGACGATGAGCGGTATCCCGGGCACGATCCGCGCTATCGCGGATTGACGGCCGAGGAACTGCCGCTCACCGAGTGCCTGAAAGATACGGTGGCGCGCTTCCTGCCGCTGTGGCATGAGACTATCGCGCCGGCTATCCGAGGCGGCCAGAAGGTGCTCATCGCGGCCCACGGAAATTCTCTGCGCGCGCTGGTGAAGTACCTGGATAACATTCCGGAAAAGGACATCGTGGAGCTGAACATCCCCACGGGGATGCCGCTGGTGTACGAACTGGACGACGATTTGAAGGCTTTGAATCGCTATTACCTGGGCGATCCGGAGAAGGTGAAGGCTGCCATGGAGGCGGTGGCGGCGCAGGGGAAGAAGAAGTAGCAGCTCGGTGGGGCAGCCAATCCTGGCTGCAGGCCGGCTTTCAGCCGGCCTCGCCGTCACGAGCCGAATTTCTCGGGTTTTGCTGCACGGTGCCTTCAGGATGCGAAGCCGGAGAAAATACGTGCGAACTCGTGAGTGGTTTGTTCGGGTTTGA
>CAZARO010001440.1:0-1683 GCA_964487165.1 uncultured Solibacteraceae bacterium
CCACCACCATGGTCATATCATCCTGCAGTTCCGACGAGCCGGTCCATTGCACCACTGCCTCCATGGCGCGCGCGATAATCTCGGAGGAATCTGTGCGCGTATACTTGAGCAGCAGATCCGTCAGGCGCTCTTCGCCATACATCTCCCCATACGCATTTTCCGGTTCCACCAGGCCGTCGGTGTAGGCCACCAGCATGTCGCCATGTTCCAGCGTGACGGTCTTCTCCTGGTAGACCGCGAAGGGGAACGCGCCCACCACGGTGCCCGTAGGTTCCAGCAGACTCACCCGGCCGTCGCGCACCAGCAGGGGAGAAAGATGGCCGGCATTGGTGTAAGTGAGGGCGTGCTGCGCCTCGTCGTACATGGCGAAATAGAAGGTGGCGTATTTTTCGGGCGCGGTGTTGGCGTAGAGCTGGCGGTTCAGATTGCTCACCAGGAAGGCCGTGGAGGGCGCCTTGTAATTGCCGTTGGCGGCGGTGGCGGTGTTGATCTGGGTGCGCATGGTGGATTGAATCGTCGCCATCAGCAGCGCGGCTGAAATTCCCTTTCCCGCCACGTCGCCGATGGCGAAGGCCAGGGAGTCGTGCGGCAGCGCCATGAAGTCGTAATAATCGCCCGAGACCATGCGCGCCGGATGACAGACGCCTTTCAACTCCAGCGTCTTAGTGTATGGCACATCTTTGGGGAAAAGCTGGTCCTGCACCTCGCGCGCGATGGCCAGTTCCGATTCCAGCCGCTCCTTCTCCTTGGCCACCACGATCAGGCGCCCCAGGTTATCGGTCATGCTGTTGAACGAATTGGTCAGCTCCGCCAGTTGATCGTTGCCTTTCACGGGAATGCGGTAAGAAAAGTCAAACTTCTTGACGTGCTGCGTGCCTTCGTATAACTCGTGGACCGCGCCGGTGATGGAGCGGCTAAGTTGGATTCCGGCCACCAGCGAAATCGCCTCCAGCAGCAGGAACAGGAGAGATACCAGGATAAACGCGTACAGCATGAGATCGCCCCAGGATAGATCGCGATTGAATCCGGTATTCTTCTGGCCGAAAAGGATGCCTAAAACGCCCGACAGGCGCGTATCCACGGTCAGGTACAGGTCATAAAAATCTTCCGGCGATTCCCAGGTGCGCACGGTCACCGGATAGACAAAGCCCGTCACCGGAAAATCGAAGAGATTCACCGGGTGCGGCACGTGCGATTCCTGGATGTGCCCCATCACCGGCGTATAGTTTACGTCGCCCAGGTTGGGCACCAGTCCGGCCAGCAGTTCGTGCGTCACGGGCGCGATGGCCACGGCTCTATTTCCGCCGTGCGCGGCGTAGGCCCAAACATACAAATTGGGTTTGCCGCGATCCTCCCTCACGATTAGGCCGGAGTAGTGCTGGTCGCCGCCCGATTCCCATGCTTCCGGCACTTCCAGCCTGGAGTCGCTGGGATATCGCAGTTCCGTCGATCCTTTCATCACCAGTTCAGTGTTGGGGATGGGAGGGCGGCTGGCGATGAAGCGTTGCACATAGCCTTCCGGATTCTCGGGAGGAATGTGGGCCAGCCCGATGACCTCGCCCTGGAGCCGCGCTTCGCGGCGCGAAAGCTCGGTGTCCACCAGGTAAACCGCGACCTGGCCGATGATGGTCTTTCCGGCGAAAAACACCAGCACCAGGATCAGGACAATGGGCACCACCGCGA
>CAZARO010001441.1:0-1682 GCA_964487165.1 uncultured Solibacteraceae bacterium
CCCCGTCAACGCCGTCATGGCCGGCCGCCGCAACAATCCCGCGGATCCAGCCATCCAATTGCCCCCGCTCGCCGTCTACAACCCCATCCACTATCAGGAACTGCCCGAGCTGTTCATGGATTTCGTCTGCAGCCTCACCGGAAAGTCGCCGTCCACCGTGGGATTTGGCAGCGAGGGCGCGCTCACCAAAGGCCCTTTCAATGCCCTGCCGCCGGTGGTCGACCTGAACAACGCGCTGGTCTCTTCCATCCTGACCGGTTATGCCGGCTTCACCACCTCGGCCGGCTACGTGGGGCCGCAGTACCGCGTGGATCACGATATCAGCATGCTGCTACCGGAGATCTGGTGCCGCCTGCAGGTACGCGAACGCGACCCGGAGTTTCTGATCGCCAACGGCCACCTGGAGAAGGTCTGCGATTTCTGCTTCGAGGGCCGCACCGTGCGGGCCAGCCGCCTGGGCTACCGCATCACCAGCGCGTTTGCCGACCATTTCCTGGGCCGCATTTTCGAGCTCCCGGGAGCCGTCTTCACCGAAGAACTGCTGCGTCCCGAGAAGCAGAATCTGGCGCAGTTCGCAGAGGGCGTTGACGCCATCGTGGAAGCCCAGGCGCGCGTGGCCAAGCTGTACTTCGAAGACGGCAGCGTGGCCGCAGCCTGCCCGCCGCTGGAGGCCTTGCTCCACATCATGGCCCACGGCCATTACCGCGGCATGACGGCCGAAGACGAGGGCGTACGCCGGCTGTTTCGGCGCGACACCATGCTCGCCAGCAGCTGGTACCGCCGCCGTCTGCTCACCAAGCAGACGCGCGACGCGGCCCTGTGGACGCGCCACATCGCGGCCCTCGCCGACGTTCCCGAACTCGCCGGCCGCCTGGAGGAAGCCCGCCGCCAACTGGCCCGCGTCTCCAGCCCCGAATACCTCAAGGAGCTCGAAGGCACCATCGGCGCGGACCCGTCGCTCGACCATCCCTGGCTCGCAGTGCCCCTGCGCGATTACGAGGCCCACATGAACTCCGAGCCGGTGCAGCAACTGGGCGCGCTCTCGGAACTGTTCGGCGAGGCGCTGCGCCATTGCCAGCCGGAGTCGGTCGCTATTCTCGGAGTGGCCGGCGGCAACGGCCTGGAGCGGATCGACCCTGCAATCACGCGCAAGGTTTACGGCATCGATATCAATCCCGAGTATCTGCAGGCCGTGCGCCGGCGCTATTCCACTCTGCCGGGCCTGGAGCTTCATTGCATGGACCTGGCCGAGCAGCAAGTAGCGCTGCCGCCCGTCCAACTGGTGCATGCCGCGCTTGTATTCGAACACGCGGGAGTGGAGCGCTGCCTCGATAACGCGGTGGACCTGGTAGCTCCCGGAGGCTTCCTATCGGTGGTGCTGCAAATGCCCAGCGCCAGCGAGCCGGCCGTGGGCAACTCCTCGGTCGCGTCCGTCCAGGCGCAGCGCGAAAGTTTCCATTTCGTGGATTGCGCCGCCTTCGGCCGTGAACTCGAAGGCCGCGGATTCCACCTCGTGCAGTCGCTGCGGCGGCCGGTGGCCTCGGGCAAGGCTTTCTGGATGGGGCTCTTCCAGCGTGTGGGGCAGGATGGCATCCCAATGTCACTTACATTTGCCTATGAGCCGTATCTGCATAATTAGTGGGGCGGACGCCCTCGGGGGTGCCCTCTGGGCCCGCCGGCCC
>CAZARO010001442.1:0-1680 GCA_964487165.1 uncultured Solibacteraceae bacterium
GTCCGCTCCGCCGCCCGCCATGCCATAATCGATTCATCGGCATGAAATGTGCGTTTGCGCTCGTGCTCGCGGCGGTGATGTTCTCCGGCTGCGCGCACAAGAAAAAGCACGCCAGGCTGGTACCGCCGCCCGCGCCCATGCCCTCCGTTCAGCCGGGCTATCAGGAGACCGGCGTGGCGAGCTGGTATGGCCATCCCTACCATGGCCGCCCCGCCGCGGATGGCGAAATCTACGACATGGAAACCATGGTCGCCGCGCACCGTACCCTGCCGTTCGACACCTGGGTGCGCGTGTCCGACCTGGATAACAATAAGACCGTCGAAGTTCGCATCATCGATCGCGGACCGTTTGTCGACGGGCGCATCATCGATCTCTCGCACGCCGCCGCTCGGGCCATCGACATGATCGGGCCCGGCATCGCCAACGTGCACATGGAAGTGATTGCCGTCCCCGCGGGCGTGCCGGCGGCAATTTACGTGGTGCAGGTGGGCGCGTTCCAAAGCCGGTCCACTGCCGAGCGCGTCCAGGCGCAAATGGCGGAGCGATACGGGCAGACGCGCGTGATGGAGCGCAGGGAAAACCCGGGGGTGTGGCGCGTGCTGGTGGGCAACGAAGCCAATCTGGACGCCGCCAATGCCCTTCGGCAGCGAATCCAGCGGGAAACTGGTGAGAGGAAGGCTTTCGCGGTCCGACTAGATTCGCAATGAAATCGGCTCCCTCTCATGGCCTGCTGGGCCGGTCCGCGGAAATCGAATCGCTTCGCCGCCTGATCGACAAGGCGTCCCGTAACCGCCTTCCCGTCCTGCTGTTAGGGGAAACTGGGACGGGTAAGGAAGTGGCCGCCCGGGCCATTTATGACGCCGATCCGCGCGGTCAGTTCGTGCCCATCGACTGCGGTTCCCTGGTCGGCACCCTCATGGAGAGTGAGCTTTTCGGCCACGTAAAGGGCGCCTTCAGCGGCGCTTCCGAGAGCAAACGTGGGCTGGTGGAGATGGCCGACGGCGGCACGGCCTTTTTCGACGAGATCGGCGACATGCCCATGGAAATGCAGGTCAAACTGCTGCGCGTGGCGCAGGAGAGCGAGCTTCGGGCTGTCGGTTCCACGCAATGGCGCAAGGTGGACATCCGCATTGTCGCCGCCACGCACCGTGACCTCCGGGCTGAGGTCGCCGCCGGCCGTTTCCGCCAGGATCTCTACTACCGGCTCAACGTTTTCACCATCCGGCTGCCCCCGCTGCGCCAGCGCAAGGAAGATATTCCGCTGCTGGTGGAACATTTTCTCGACGTCTACGGATTTCAACTCAGCCGCGAGATCCTGGACGTGCTGCAATCCTACGATTGGCCGGGCAATGTGCGGGAATTGAAGCACTGCGTCGAACGGATGGCCGCCATGCAATCGGAAGGGGTGCTGCAAATGACCGATCTGCCTTCGGCTTTGCTGTACCACCAGACTACCGCGGGCCTGGATAGTCTGTCGGACGCGGTGGCGTGGGGACGCGATCTGCCGCAGGAGTCGCTCTCCCCGCCGACGAAAGTGATTTCGCTGCCCGACAGCGAAAAGCAGACCATCGGTGCCGCGCTCGCCGCTACCCACGGCGAACGGGCCAAAGCTGCCCGCATTTTAAGAATCGGCCGTACCACTTTGTATCGAAAGATGAAAGAATACGGATTCGATTGACC
>CAZARO010001443.1:0-1674 GCA_964487165.1 uncultured Solibacteraceae bacterium
CCGATTCAGCGTGCGCCTTAACAATGTGAATTCCACCCATCCTGCGACTCCCGCCGATGCGGTCAGCCCCGCCGCGCCCCAACGCTGCTCGATACCGATCCATCCCGGCAAAGGAATGGCGCACAGGTACCCGAGTCCAGTGGTGAGCACCACGCGGATAATGGCGAATCGCAGCGGCGTGCGCGTGTCGCGTAGCGCATAGTAAGTGGAGGAATAGAGCCGGCCGAGAGTCGACGCCAGCAGTCCGACCGACGACCCTGCGATAATGCCCCACACGTAAGTGGAATCGCGGCGGTGAAACGCGCCGTGCTCGAACAGCACGACCGAGATGACGCCTCCCAGCGCCAGGAACGCCATTGCCGATGGCACTACGAAGAAGGCGATCTGGCGCAGCCCGCCGTTCAAACGCTGCCGCAGATAGCTGGCGACCTGGCTGCGATCGCCGAGCGCGCTCGACATCGCCGGCAGCTCGGCCGCCGAGACCGCCATGCCGAACAGACTTACCGGAAGCGTGTAGAGCGTTTGCGCGTTCGTCAAACCGGCTACCGCGACCTCAGGCAGATAACTCGCCAGGAAGACATCTATGTAAGCGCTGATCTGCACCACTCCGCGGCTGATGAAGACCGGCACGAAATTGCGGACCACCTCGCGGACCTGCGGGTCGCGCGTCTCCAGCCGCACACGAACGTGGCGCGCGAGACGCAGCACCACCGGCAACTGAATGGCGAATTGCAGTGCACTGCCGGCCACCGAGCCCCACGCCAGAATCACGATCAAGCGCTCGGGGAGCGTTCCGCGGAAAGCCAGGAGGGTCGCGATCATGGCCAGATTCCACAGCACCGGCGCAGTGTAGGAGAGGAAAAACTTGCGATGGCTATTCAGTATTCCCAGGCACCAGGCGGACAGCACCAGCAATCCCGCACCCGGAAAGAGAATGCGCACCAGGCGGATGGTGAGCCCGCGCGTGGCGCCATGGAATCCTCCCACGATCACGTCGGTGACGAGGGGCGCCGCCAGCACGCCGAACAGCACGATCACTGCGGTGACGAGCGCGAGGATCGCGGCCACGGCACCGGCTACGCGGCCCGCCTCCTCCTCGTCTTCCTGAGCCAGCAGCTTGGCGTAAACCGGAATAAACGAGGCCGAAAGCACGCCCTCGCCGAACAGCGTCTGCAGCATGTTGGGGATGCGGAAGGCCGCGCCCCAAGCGGCCGCGACCGGGGACAGTCCGAAAACTCCGGCGAAGATCCATTGGCGGACGAACCCGATCAGCCGGGTGAGCAGGATTCCGCTGGAGACCAGCGCAGCTTGTCTGGAGAAGGCCACTAAGCGAGCTTCTCCAGCACGGCCGTGCCCACTTCCTCCGTACTGCTCTCGCCTCCCAAATCGGGCGTGCGGATATCGCCCTCGGCCAGCACCGCGGCGACCGCTGCCTCCACTTCGCGGCGGGCGTCTGCAACGCCCAGGTGATCGAGCATCATGCCGGCGCTCAAAATGGTGGCCAGCGGGTTTACGATTCCTTTACCGGCGATATCGGGCGCCGAGCCGTGTACCGGCTCGAACATCGACGGGAAGCGGCGCGTGGGATCGAGATTGGCGCTGGCCGCGAGGCCCATGCTGCCCACGATGATGGCGGCGAGATCGCTGAGGATGTCGCTGAAGAGGTTGGAGCCG
>CAZARO010001444.1:0-1671 GCA_964487165.1 uncultured Solibacteraceae bacterium
CGGGTACGTGGCCTATGACGACGATCAGTACGTCTACGAGAATCATTGGGTGAAAGCGGGGCTCACCGCGTCCAATATCGCCTGGGCCTTCACCACTTTCTTCTACGCCAACTGGCACCCCCTTACCTGGCTTTCCTACATGCTGGATTTCAGCCTGTCGGGCTCGAACCCCGGCGCACAGCACCTGGTGAACGTGGCTTTCCATCTGGCATCCACGCTGCTGCTGTTCCTGGTGCTCGCGCGCATGACGCACCAGCCGTGGCGCGCCGCCCTGGTGGCCGCCCTCTTTACGGTGCACCCCTTGCGCGTGGAATCCGTGGCCTGGATCTCCGAACGTAAGGACGTCCTCTCTACGTTTTTCCTGATGCTCACGCTGCTTTTGTATGTTTGCTATGCTGCCCGGCCCGACTGGCGGCGATACCTCGCGGTGGCGCTGGCGTTCGCGCTGAGCCTCCTGGCGAAGCCCATGGCGGTCACCTTTCCGCTGGTGCTTTTGCTGCTGGATTACTGGCCGCTGCGCCGCGTCGATTGGCCTCCGGCGCCGGCCGCGGTGCGCCGCCTGGTGCTCGAAAAGCTACCCTTGCTGGCCTTCTCGGCCGCGGCCTCGGTGCTTACGTTCCTGGCGCAGCGCAACTACGGCGCGGTGGTATCGCTCACTCATCTTCCGCTGGCCGAGCGCGCCGCCAACGCCGCCGTCGCCTACCTCGCGTATATCGGGAAAGTCGTCTGGCCCTCCGATCTGGCCGTGCTCTATCCTCCGGGGAGTTTCGATTCCGGCTCCGCGGCGCTGGCCGCCCTCGTCCTGCTGGCGGTCACCGCGGTGGCGTGGCTATGGATCAAGAAGCGCCCGTACTTCGCGGTCGGCTGGCTCTGGTATCTGGGCATGCTGGTGCCGGTAATCGGCCTGGTGCAGGTGGGCATTCAGGCCATGGCCGACCGCTATACCTACATGCCCACCGTAGGCCTTTCCATCGCGCTGGTGTGGACGGTAGCGGACTTGCTGGAGGGCCGCGAAACACTCCGACTCGCCGCGGCGTCGGCGGCCATTGCGGCGCTGGTGGTGCTCGGCGTCGTGGCATTCCGCCAGGCGGCCTATTGGAAGACCAGCCGCACGCTCTTCGAACATACGCTCGCCGTCACCCGGCACAACCACATCATCCAAAATAACCTGGGGGTGGTTTTAGCGCACGAAGGCAACTCCAAGGAGGCGATCGCGTTATACCGCGAGGCTCTCTCCACGGTTCCCGATTATGCCGAGGCCCAAGCCAACCTGGCGCACGAACTGCTACACTCCGGGCAGTTCGCCGAGGCCGAACCGCACCTCATGCAGGCGCTGGCGCTCCGCCCCAACCTGGCCAGCGCGCACGGAGATTGGGGCGTACTGCTGGCGGCGCGCGGCCAGTTCGAGGAAGCGCGCCAGCAATTCGAACGCGCCCTGACGCTCGCCCCCGGCGACGCGGATAACGAAAGCAATCTGTGCTACGCGCTCACGCATCTCGGCCGCCCGGAGGAAGCTATCGTCCACTGCAACGAGGCCCTGCGCATCGATCCGAATCACGCCAACGCAAAATTCAATTTGACCAACGCGAAAGCTGCGATAGGCAAGTAGGGCAGGTGGCAACCTGCAGCGGGTGGCAACCCGCTCTTTCTCTCTTACTACGGAGTCTTCTG
>CAZARO010001445.1:0-1663 GCA_964487165.1 uncultured Solibacteraceae bacterium
GATCTCAACGCTCAGTTGACTCTATTTAAGTAGAGACTTATTTTAACGCCTATGTTTGGGCCCGCCGCCCCCCCCGGTCGGCCTCTTCGCGGCTCAAACGCCCGAATCCAAACGAGCAGCGGGACGAGGGCGTCCCGCGCAGGCCAGGGGGCCTGTCCCACTTGATTTCCGCAGGATTCGCACCTGGGAAAACTATGCGGCTTCAGCCCGCCTGTAGCCCTACAGCACTTCGAGAATGAGGCACTTCAGGTAGAGAGTCTCCGGCACGGTGAGTAGAATCGGATGGTCCTGCGCCTGCGTGCGGCGCTCCAGCACGCGCACGGTGCGGTTGGCATCGAGGGAGGCTTGCGCGACCAGTTCCAGAAACGCTGCCTCGCTCAGGTGGTGCGAGCAGGAGCATGTGACCAGGATGCCGCCGGGCGGGAGCAGGCGCAGCGCACGCAGGTTGATTTCCTTGTAGCCGGCAATGGCGGGGTCGAGATTGCGGCGGCACTTGGCGAACGCCGGCGGATCGAGCACCACCAGCGAATATTGCCGACGGGCGGAGGCGTGGCCGGCGAGCAGATCGAAGACGTCGGTCTCGTGGAAGTGAATATTTTCGATCCCGTTGGCTGCGGCATTGGCGCGGGCAGTGGCGAGCGCGGGCTCGGAGCTGTCGACCGCCTCCACCGATTCGCACTTGCCGGCGAGGTGCAGGGCGAAGCCGCCTGTGGAGGTGAAGCAGTCGAGCGCTTTGCCGCCGCGGGCATAATGCGCGGCCGCGCGATAGTTTTCGCGCTGGTCGAGGAAGATGCCGGTCTTCTGGCCGTGCAACAGATCGGCCTGCATGGTGAGGCCGTTGATCTTGAGCGGGACCGCGCCGGGAATTTCGCCCGTGAGCACCACGGTTTCGAGCGGCAGTTGCTCTTTGGCGCGCACCGCCACATCATTGCGGGCGACGATGCCGCGCGGCTCGAAGATCTCCGTGAGGCAGGCGACGATCTCGCTTTTGGCGGCGTCCATGCCCTGGTCGAGCGTCTGCACCACGAGGTAATCGCCGTAGCGATCCACCACCAAGGCGGGGAGCAAGTCGGCTTCACCGTGGACTACGCGGTAGGCGTCGGTGCCGTCGGGCACCACTGTACGGCGATGATTTTCGGCCGCGCGGAGGCGCTTCAAATAAAAATCGCGGCCGATCTCTTCCACCTGGTGCGACAGCATGCGCAGCGCGATCTGCGAGGCGGAACTATAATGCGCGGTACCCAGCGGGCGGCCGCGCGGGTCGGTCACCTTGACGGCGGCTCCGGGCTGG
The DNA here is from genome assembly GCA_964487165.1 of uncultured Solibacteraceae bacterium. Taxonomy (GTDB): domain Bacteria; phylum Acidobacteriota; class Terriglobia; order Bryobacterales; family Bryobacteraceae; genus PALSA-129. The sequence continues at coordinate 1,292 of CAZARO010001445.1, forward strand.
GCGCCATCGACGGTGACGATATCGCTCGTGAAGATCCACGGGTGACCGGAAGCGACCCGGTCGGCCGCTTTCCGGTTGACGCGGACTTCGTTCATCGCATTTCCTGCAGGCGGCGGATGCGGTCCTCAGTGGAAGGGTGGGTGGAGAAGAGATTGCCCAGGCCGAGCCCCAGCCGCGGCTTGATGATGAACAGGTGCGCGGTGGAGGGCGTGGCTTCCATGGGCAAGCGCTTGGAGTATGCCTCCAGCTTTTGCAGGCCGGAGATCAGCTCGTAGGGCGTGCCGGTGTATTTGGCGGATGCGGCGTCGGCATCGTACTCGCGCGAGCGCGAGATGGCCATCTGGATGAGCATGGCGGCGATGGGCGCGAGAA
>CAZARO010001446.1:0-1660 GCA_964487165.1 uncultured Solibacteraceae bacterium
AGCGATTCATCAGTACATTGTCTTCCAGTATCCAGGACATTTCGCAGTCGCCATAACCGAGCTTCCTGGCATTGCGGACCAAAGTTGCGTAAAACCCAGCCGCCAGTCCGGAAGATCGATACTCCTCCACCACCCCCAGCGCGAGAACTCGTACACTTTTGACCAAACGTTGATAATACAGGATTTTGATGATGCCTGTAGGAAGCAATTTTCCCTGGGCTGGTTTAAGCGCCTGGTTGATGTCCGGCAAAGCGAGTGCGAAGCCCACGGCGCGGCCCTCCACCTCGCCGAGAAGTACCAGTTCGGGCTTGAGAATCTGCTTCATTTCCTTGCCCTGAAGCTTGAATTCTTCCTTTGACATGGGAATGAAGCCCCAGTTCCGTTCCCACGCCGCGTTATAGATTTCCCACACCTTCTCGACGTCCGCCTCAAAATTCTTCATGTCGATGGCACGAACGGTAACGCCATTCGACCGCGTGGCCTTATCGGCTACCCGGTCGATTTTCTTCATGTCGATGACGTTGGCGTTGCTCAGCCAGGCCCACAGGTCCTTCGACTTGCGCAAGCCGACCCGCTCCAGAAGAGCGGGGTAGTAATCCGGATTGTAGGTCATCATGACCATGGGGTCGGAATCGAAACCCTCCACCAGAATTCCGCATTCGTAGTTGGTGGACGGGTTCACCGGGCCGCGCAGGAACTTGGCGCCGCGATCGAACACCCAGCGACGCGCGCGCTGGAGCAGGGCATCGGCGACGGCAAGGTCGTCAATGCATTCGAAGAACCCGAAGAAGCCGGCGTTCTCCTCATGAAAACGATTATGCGCCTTATCGAGGATGGCCGCCACACGTCCCACCACCTGGCCGTCTTTTTGGGCGATAAAAAATTCGGCTTCGGCGTCTTTGTAGAACGGGTGCTTTTCGCGGTCGAGCAGTTCCTTCACCGCGATGCGCAGCGGCGCGACCCAATGCGGATATTCCCGATACAAACGGTAAGGCAGCTCCACAAACTGCTTTAACGCCTTCGGATTGTCAGCCGCAACTACGTCAATGCCCAAATTTCAAGCCCCTTATGACAATTTCTTGTAGACTGCCGGACCCGTAGCGGCCAGGACGAATGCCGCCAAGGCACCGGCCGCCAGATCAACCGTGTAATGGTATCGAAGATAAACTGTAGCAAAAATGAGGAACGGAGTGTAAGCCAAATAGATCTTGAACCACCGCTTCGATACTACCCGGCTGCCCCAACAGGCCAGCAAAGTCAGCTCCGTATGGCCGCTGGGGAAGCAGTCGTAATGGTACGATTCGAGCTTGTCCAGTCCATCCTGCATGGTTCGAAAAAGCCACAGTCCCTGCAAGGGAACGTGCTGCAAACTGGCCAACAAATAGCGCGGCCCCCGCGCCGGCACGAAAATATATCCGACGTAGGAAACCAGATAACCGACCCCAATTAAAAAAGCATAATACTGGAACTCTGTAAAACGACCCTTCCGCCACAATAAAACCGCCACCAGGATCACCGCCGGCAAAAACATGGTGTACAACAACTGTTCCCACTCCGTAAGCAGCGGCGACTGAATTCTCTCCAGCCAGACGCACGGATTGGCGTGCCAGATCCGAAAATCCAGATCGGCCAGCCAGCGGTCGGACGCCTGCCGGGAAAT
>CAZARO010001447.1:0-1657 GCA_964487165.1 uncultured Solibacteraceae bacterium
AACCAAGCTGGTGCGAGGACTGCCCGATGCCGGCCACCGGCCCGAAGCTGCGCGACGCGGCGGCGCGGATCACGGTCTTATCGTTGATCGCATAGGCGAGAGAGAGCCGCGGCGCGTACCCGCCATAAAAGGTGGGAATCAGATTGCGGCTACCCGTACAACCCTGGCAGGAGCCGGCGAATTCGGTGGCGCCCAGAATCCCACCCGCGGCTGGATTCGGAAGGCTATAGTCCAGTGTGCTCAAGCGGTCGCTGCCCGAGATCGGCGCCAGATCGATCTCATAGCGGATGCCGATATTCAGCGTAAGCTTGCGCGAAACCTTCCAGTCGTCCTGAACATAGAATTGGTGCGTGCGATAAAAGGCGAGCAGGTAGCGCGGCGTATCCAGGTTGTATCCGTTCACCTGTCCCAGCAGGAAGGACGCAAACCCGCTGCCGCCTCCGCTAGCCTCGCTCCCAGCCTGCGGGACCGAAGTGCCAAGATAGGAAAACGAGGCGGCGCCGGACCCGTATTGCACTCCGAAGCCGTCGTAGTGGCTGTCGCCGAAGAAGTATCCCCACTTGAAGGTGTGCTTCCCGCTGGTCTTGGTCATGTCCTCGTGCATCTCGAACACCAGGCGGTCGGAGCCGTTCGCGGCCACGCCGCCGAGTCCGGTGAAATCGCCCGTGCTGATAATGGGCATATTTTGGCACAGGTCAAAGCCCGGCAGGCACATATTTTTCGATGTCCAGAAAGTTGCGGGCAACAAGCCGCCGATACCCGCGGACTGCGGCGAGCCCTGCGTCATTCCCTCGGTATTACCGTGATCTTCCCGATAGTAGTTGAACCCGCCGTAGAAGCGGCTCAGGAAGGTCGGACTGATGGTCCAGTCCCAATTGCCGCGATAAAGCTGTGTGTGGTCGTACCCATTGGCATTACTGCCTATCGGCGCCGGCAGTCCCGTACACCCGTAGGCCCCACAATTAGTGAGAAGGTCGCCTCTGTCCATTAAGTACGAGAGGTGGTGCTTCGATCCCAGATTCTGATCGATCTTGGCGCTCCACTTATTGTCTGGACTGTTGGTGGTGCCGTTGGGATTTACGATGTAGTTTTGATTTACGTAGCCGAACGTCCCCGGAACGATTCCCGGGCGGTTCGGCGCGAGAATGGTGCTTACATAGCTCGCGATCGCCGCGGCGGTGGGGTCGAATCGGGTTTGCGGAATCTGGTTGTTGGGGAAAGGAGTTCTTTGGTAGGTTCCGTTGGCAAGCTGAACCTGCGATGTGGGATCGTAAACCTGGTACATCACGCCGCTTCCGTTTACCCAGTCGGACAGATCGCCCTTGTAGAACTGCGACGGCGGAACGCTATCGAAACTGCCGGTGGCCGCGCCGACGCGGTTGCGGAAGCCTTCATAAGAGGCGAAGAAAAACGTCTTGTTCTTCCCATTGTAAAGTTTGGGGATATAGACCGGGCCGCCGGCCGTTACCCCGAAGTTATTCTGTTTGTAAATCGACTTGGGCTGATTGTTGGCATCCGCGAAAAAAGTCTTGGCGTCGAAGTCCTGGTTACGCAGGAACTCGAAGGCGCTCCCATGGAACTGGTTGGTCCCCGACTTGGAAACGAAGCTGAGCACTCCACCCGAGACGTGGCCCGTTTCGGCCTTGAAGCCGCTGGT
>CAZARO010001448.1:0-1657 GCA_964487165.1 uncultured Solibacteraceae bacterium
CCACCGCCAGCCACGGCACCGATCAGCTCATGGTGCAGCGCCTGCTGAGCGCGCGTGACGAGCGCCAGAGCCGCACCGCCCTGCTGGCCAGTTGGGTGGTGATCGCGGTGCAGTTCACGCTCTTCCTGCTCATCGGCCTGCTGCTTTACGTCTACTACGGCGACCACCACATGGCTCCGCCCGAGCGCCTGGATCGCATCTACCCCCTGTTCATCTGGAACAGCCTGCCCGTGGGAGTGGCGGGTCTCGCCGTCGCCGCCATCCTGGCCGCCGCCATGGCCAACCTGAGCGCCGCCTTGAACTCCCTGGCGTCCACCACGGTGGTCGATTTTATTCGCACGCGGGCGCGCGGCTTGAGCGAAGCGCGATCGCTGCAATTAGCTCGCCTGGCCACGGTGGCCTGGGGCGTGATCATGCTGCCGCTCGCCATCCGCGCCAGCCAATCGCGCTCCGTCCTGGAAGCCGGACTGTCCATCGCTTCCATCCCTTCGGGCGTTCTGCTGGGGGTATTCCTGCTCGGAGTGCTGACCCGGAAGCCTCGCGAGGGCGCGGCTATGGTAGGAGCGGCCGCGGGACTGGGGGCGATTCTTTACGTGTGGCTGGCCACGCCGGTGGCGTTTACCTGGTACGTGCTCATCGGCACCACGGTCACGTTCACCATCGGGTTGGCCGCATCACTGTTTGAAAGACGGATGTGAAATTATGGACACCGCCGCATCGCGCACGGAACTGAAACGCGACCTGGGAACCTGGCCGGCCATGTCGATCGTGGTAGGCACGGTGATCGGCAGCGGCATTTTTCTGGTGCCGAAGACCATGATCCAGCGGGTCGGCTCGGTGGAATGGGTCTTCGTAGTCTGGGTGGTGGGCGGATTGCTGTCGCTGGCTGGCGCGCTGAGTTACGCGGAACTGGCGGCGGCGCTGCCGGAAGCCGGAGGGGAATACGCGTTTCTGCGGGAAGCGTACGGCCCGCTGTGGGGATTTATCTATAGCTGGACGCAGATGTGGGTGGCCAAAAGCGGCTCCATCGCTACGCTGGCGACGGGCTTCTTTGTGTATCTGTCAAACTTCTTCGCGCCGCTCGAAGGGGTATTTTACACCGTCCCGCTGCCGCTCGGCCCGCACGGCGCGCCGCTAAAGATACTGTGGGGGCAATTATTCGCCATCGCACTGATTGCGATGCTCGGATGGCTCAATTATTTCGGCGTGAAAGTGGGCGGCGAAGTTCAGGTAGCGGTGACCGTGGTCAAGGTGGCTCTGATCGCCGTAGTGATCGCCGCCGGGCTGGGGTTCGGCCATCCGCACGCTGCCCCGGCTGCGCCCATTTCGGCGGCCACGTTCACCGGCTTCATTGCCGCCCTGGTGGCGGCGCTGTGGGCCTACGACGGTTGGAACAACGTCAGCATGGTCTCGTCGGAGGTTCGCAATCCGCAAAAAAATCTGCCGCTGGCACTGATTGGCGGCACGCTGGCCGTGATTGCGATTTATATGCTGGCCAATGCGGCCTATTTTCGCGTGATGACGCCGCAGGAAGTGGCCGGCGCCGACCGCGTGGCCGCCGATATGATGCGCAAGATCTGGCACGCGCCGGGCGCCAATGCGGTCTCCATCGCGGCCATGATCAGCATTTTCGCGGCCCTGAACGGCTCTATTCTTA
>CAZARO010001449.1:0-1654 GCA_964487165.1 uncultured Solibacteraceae bacterium
AGCAGCGCTTCCGAAAGGGTGACGTTAGCCTGCGCGGTTTCCACGTCGGCATCGCCCCTGACGGCGGCGAGATATGCGCGCGCCACTTGCGAAGCCACTTGTTCCTGCGTGGCGTCGGCATCGGACCGGGCGGCGCTGACACCAACTTTGGAGGCCTGGTACCGGCGGATGATGCTCAAATCGAGGACATTCTGCGAGCCGGTGACGCGCGCATCCACGGTGGTGAACGGCCCCACGAACGTGTTGAAACTGAAGCCGGGGATGGGGATCGCGCTGAAGATCGCGCGGTTGAAGCCCAGGGCGGCGAGGTTTTCGGTGCGGCTCTGGTCGCTGAAGGAGCCGTCCACGTTGGGCAGGAGGGCGGCACGCTGTTCCAGCGCGCGGGCTTGCGCCTGCTTGAGAGCTTCATCGGCAAGCTGAATGCGGGCGCTGCCTTCGGGAGAGATGGCCACGTCGACGGCGCGCTTCAGGGTCAATCGCACCGGGTCGGCGGCAACGGCCGGGTATATCGCGAGCAAGAGCAGGCAGGCTATTCTCATTTATTTTCCTCAGTGTTTTCACCCACTACCGCGGGGGCACGCAACCCGCCGATAACAAAGGCCACCAATTCGCGCACCACCAGATGGCCGTCGGCGGGGGAGTGGTGCCAGTCGAACATCATGGTATGGGCCATGGCGCCGATCATGAATTGCAATCGCAGCGACAGCTCCTGCTCCCGCAAGTGCGGCAAAGCGCGGCCCAGCGCGGTTGTAAATCTGGCCTTGACGACTTGAAAATGCTTCTCCGCGATGGACGGCATCAGCCCCTCGCTGTACAGGCGGCCCATCAGCTTAGTGAAATCGGGACTCTTTTTGACCCTCATCAGCGGCGGCTCGAGGAATGCGTGCAAGACCTTCTCCAACGGTACGGGCGCGTTGCTTGCATCGGCCTGGTAGCGATCCAGGAGAGCCAGGCGTTCCTCATTCATCGGTCCGGCTTTCCGCATGACGAGATGGTCAAGAAGTTCCTCTTTGCTGCCGAAATGGTAATGGATGGCGGCCAGGTTCACTCCAGCCGCTGCGATGATCTGGCGAAGAGAGGTACCGGCATATCCTTGATCCCCGAACAGGCGTTCCGCGGTATCGAGAATCTTGCCTTGCGTTTCAGTCATTCGATTGATTCAATCATACGTTTGAATTAAAGGGAAGTCAAGAACGTGCCGATAAAATCTTCGGAACATAAATTGCCAAGGAAAAGGTAGGCCAGGGGAAGTAATTAATTTTATGTGGAATCGAATTGCCGACTTGTGGTGCAGGAAGATGCACAACGAAGCCATGTGGCCCATCCATGGCAAATATGTTTGCAAGCGCTGTTTGCGGGAATATCCTGTTGCGTGGGAAGGCCGCGCCGCCGCCGAAGCGAACCAGAGTGTGGAGATCGACGCACCTGTGTGGCTGGCGGAACACCGCTAAACAGCTCTTGGTAGTATGTAAATCTGCGGCTAGGTATTCATCTTTACACCTTCGGCTCGCTCTCGGGGGCAGCGCGGCGGGCGGCCGAAATTGGCGCCGATACGCTGCAAATCTTCACGGCGAGTCCGCGCATGTGGCGCGCACGGGAGCTCGACGCGGCGCAAGTTGAGGCGTTGCGGGCGATTCGCCGGAAACATCATATT
>CAZARO010001450.1:0-1650 GCA_964487165.1 uncultured Solibacteraceae bacterium
CGACCTGGGTATCGATCCCCACAATGTGATTACCGTGGGGCTCCGCCTGCCGGCTTACAAATATGCGTCCGCATCGCAGCAGGCGGCCTTCTTCCGCGATCTGACGGAAAGGGTCGGGAACCTGGCCGGCGTGGAGGCAGCCGGCGCCGAGGGCGGAGGCGGCAACGTCTTTTTCCAGCCGCAAGGTCAGCCACCGGCGGCGCCCGGGCAGGAACCTACGGCCAGCTATAACATCTTGACGCCCGGCTTTCTGCGTGCCATGGGGACGCCCCTGATTGCAGGCCGCGAGTTCACTGTCCGCGATAACGAGGGCGCCACTCCGGTGGCCATCGTCAGCGAGACCGTGGCGCGCCGTTACTGGCCGCACGCGAGCCCGCTGGGGAGCCATCTCACCGTGCAGGCGCGCGTGTATTCGGGCGACCGGTCGCGCTTCGCCCGGCCCCTCGAAATCGTGGGTGTGGCCAAGGACGTTCGCAACGACGACCTTTGGAAGCCGCAAGCCGCGGTGTACGTGCCGTTCGCCCAGGACCCGGCCGCATCGGTGTTTCTGGTCGCGCGCACTGAGGTGCCGCCGATGAGCGTGGTGCCGGCCATCCGCGATGCCGTGCTGTCACTCGACAAGGAGCAGCCCGTGAACCAGATCCGCACCATGAACGACATCGTCTCCGAGACTTATGGCGCGATTCGTTTTCCGATGGCGCTGCTATGGGTGTTCTCGGCCCTGGCGCTGGCGCTCTCCGCGGTGGGAATCTTCGGAGTGATGTCGTACGCGGTGAGCCGGCGGACGCAGGAGATCGCCATTCGCATGGCTCTGGGAGCGAGCCGGGGCGAAGTGCTGCGCCTGGTATTACGGGAAGGGCTCGGGGTGACGCTGCTGGGGGTGGCGCTGGGGCTGGCGGGAGCGCTCGTGCTGAGCCGCGTGATGCAAGGCTACGTCTACGGCGTCACATCCACCGACCCACTTACTTTCGCCCTGGCGTCTCTGTTGCTGACCTTAGTCGCCCTGCTGGCAACTTACATCCCCGCGCAGCGGGCCGCGCGAGTGGATCCTATTGTGGCATTGCGCTACGAGTAAGCCGGCACTTATTCCAGGCCCGCCTTGCGCAGCAGTTGCCGCAAGGCTTCTTCGCCGCCGGCTCCCGGTAACTGGCCGGCGATTTTTCCCTCGGCGTCGATCAGTACATATAAAGGATAAGTCTTGGCGGCGAACATGGCGGCCAGGTTGGTATTCTCCATCAGAACGATGGGAACGGCGCGTGGCGATTTGGCCAGATACTGCTTGACCGTCCTTTTCGATTCGCCCGCATCCACGGCCAGTACCAGGAGTCCCTTGTCGGCGAACTCCTTCGCGGCCGTATCGACCGCGTCCTGATCGCCGCGGCAGTATTTGCACCAGGTGGCCCAGAACTGCAGCAGTACGACCTTGCCCTTCACGCTATCGTTGGTATATTTTTGGCCGTCCAGGGTGGTCGCTCTAAAATTCGGCATGGGCTGCCGCGCGTCGATTCCCGCCGCGACACCGCAGGCCAGAAGCGCCATAGCCGTAGTAGCGAGCCATGGCGCGCTGTAAATGCGCATAATCAGAGTCTAAGAGTCTACTGTACGGATTTTATCTCCGCGGGACCAGCCCCTTGCTATTCGGGCCAGTTC
>CAZARO010001451.1:0-1648 GCA_964487165.1 uncultured Solibacteraceae bacterium
AAGCGCTTCATGTCCCAGCCGCTCTCGCGGAAATCCACCGCCAGCCAGTCGAGCAATTGCGGGTGCGAAGGCGGTTCGCCCTGGCTGCCGAAATCGTCCGCCGTCTTCACCAGCCCCACTCCGAAGATCTCCTGCCACATGCGGTTGACGGCCACGCGCGCGGTGAGCGGCTGGTCTTCAGTAAAAAGCCAGCGCGCGAATCCCAGGCGATTGCGCGGCAGAGACGCCGCCATGGGCGGCAGGATGCCTGGAGGATGCGCTTCCACGCGGTCGCGCTTCTGGTCGTACGCGCCGCGGTAGAGCGTGTAGGCGAACGGTTTCCGATCGGTGCGCTCCTCCATCACCAGGCTGGCGGAGCCGCGGCCCTGGATTTCGCGCACGTCGAGATTCAAGCGGTGCTGTTCGGCGGCCAGCTTCTTGTAAGGCTCATAACTGCGGGCGAGGAACCAATCGAGCAGGTCCGCGCGCGCGGCAGGAGTGAGCGCCGCCGTGGGATACTTGAGCGCTGCCGCGGTGTCCGGCCAAACGCTCAGCAGATTCGCCTCAGCCTGGCTCAGCACGCGATGATAAATGTGAAACTCAGAGACCGCGCCGCCAGGGAGCGGCTTGCCGAGCACGATATTCTCGTCCGTCTCGATGGAGCCGTTCAGGCGGCCGGTGCGCGCGCCCAATCCCACCAGCACCACGGGCTCGCCGTTCAGGTAGAGCATCATGCCGGTCTGATTGCGCGAGCCGTCATACGTGCCCACAAGCTCGTTCCACGTACCCGGCAGCACGGTACGGGCCTGGGCCGCGCGGACTTCGATGCCCTGGCCGTTATCGCCGATGAGCCGGAACGCGATCTGCCCGTTATCGGCGTCAACTGCCCAGCCGCGCCCGCGGTCCTTGCTGTTCTGCTGCGAAACCACCACATACTTCTCCGCTTTCTCGGGCGAAAGGAAGCGCACGCTGATGGAAAACGGCCTTTCAGCTTGCGCTTTCGGGCTGTCTTTGAGGCTCTCGCCATTGGCAAATTTGGCGGCCGCGAACGCGTCGTCGGCCGATTCGATGGGCGGCGCCTTTGGCTCGGGCGCGCGTTCGGCGAGCCACTTCTCGAAATCGCCCGCCGCCTCTGCGCGCGCGTGCTCCATTTCCTTTGCCACGGCCGCGAGCCGCGCCGTTTTCTGTTCCCACAGCGACCGGTCGCGGTCGCGCGGCACGAACAGGATGGGTGGCGTGTCGGCCAGGTTGCCGTCCATGATTTTCTGCGTGCCGTTGCGGAAGAAGGCGCCCAGGGCGTAGAAATCTTTCTGCAGGATGGGGTCGAATTTGTGATCGTGGCAAGTGGCGCAGCCCACCGTCAGGCCAAGCCATACGGCGCCCACGGTATCGGCGCGATCCTTGGCGTAAATCTCGGCGTATTCGTCTTCGATGATGCCGGCCTCGTTGGTGGTTTCGCCGCAGCGCAGGAAGCCGGTGGCGATGCGCTGATCGAGCGTGGCGTTGGGAAGCAGATCGCCGGCCAGTTGTTCGGTGGTGAACTGGTCGAACGGAAGGTTGCGATTGTAGGCGGCGATCACCCAGTCGCGAAACGGCCAGATGTCGCGGTAATTATCGAAATGGATGCCGTTGGTGTCGCCGTAGCGGGCCGCGTCCAGCCAGTAGTGGG
>CAZARO010001452.1:0-1647 GCA_964487165.1 uncultured Solibacteraceae bacterium
TACAGAGCCGCGACCGTAAGGGAGCGGTTGCAGTTGGATCTGCGGAATACGCATCATTGCGAAATGGTGTACTTAGTAAGCAGCCTGTCCGGCCACGAGCGGTTTTTGGCGGATTTCCATGCATCCACGCCCGGTGGGCAGCACCTTGCCGGGATTGAGTCGCCCGTCGGGGTCGAACAATGTTTTCAGCTTTCCCATCATCTCCAGCGTCTCCGGCGAGAACTGCTTGCTCATCATCTCGTTCTTTTCCATGCCCACACCATGTTCGCCGGTGATCGCTCCGCCGGCCTCGATGCAGTACGTCAGGATCTCCGCGCCCGCCGCGCGCGCCCGCTCGAAGTCGCCGGCCTTGCGGGCGTCGAACAGGATGATGGGGTGCATGTTGCCGTCGCCCGCGTGGAAAATATTGCTGATGGTCAATCCGAATTTGCGCGCCGTCTCGTTGATGAAGTGCAGGGTCTGGACAATCTTAGTCCGCGGCACCACGCCATCCTGCACATAATAGGTCGGGCTCACGCGGCCCACCGCGCCGAAAGCGTTCTTGCGGCCCTTCCACAGCAGATCGCGCTCCTCGGCCGTCCGCGCCACGCGGAACTCGCGCGCGCCGCACAGCACGCACGCTTCGCGAATCTGCGCCACCTGCTCTTCCACCACTTCCCCGAGGCCCTCCAACTCGATCAGCAGCACCGCCGCGGCGTCCATGGGATAACCCGCGTGGGTCGCCTCTTCCACCATCCGCAGCATCACGCCGTCGAGCATTTCCACGGCCACGGGAGTAATGGCGCGCGCCGTAATTTCGGCCACCGTGCGCCCGGCATCCTCGTTAGATTCGTAAATCACCAGAATCGTCTTCACGGCTTCCGCCTTGCGCATCAGCCGTGTAATCACGCGCGTGAACAGCACCATGGTGCCTTCCGAGCCGGTCAGCAGGCCCGTCAGGTCATAACCCGGCAGGTCGATCTCCTTGCCGCCGGTCTCCACCACCGTGCCATCGGGCAGCACCACTTCGAGCCCCAGCACGTGGTTGGTGGTGACGCCGTACGCCAAGGTGTGCGGCCCGCCGGCGTTTTCCGAGACATTCCCGCCGATGGTGCAGGCGCGCTGGCTGGACGGGTCGGGCGCGTAAAAATAGCCGCTGCTCTCCACCGCGCCGGTGACATCCAGATTCACCACGCCCGGCTGGACCACGGCACGTTCGTTTTCGAGATCGATTTCAAGGATGGCGTTCATGCGCGCGAAGGCGATGACGATGCCGCCCTCCCGCGGAATGGCGCCGCCCGAAAGGCCCGTGCCCGCTCCACGCCCGACCATTGGCACGCCGAACTCGCGCGCGATTTTGACGATCCCGGCCACGTCTTTGGTGTCGCGCGGAAACACCACCACATCCGGGCGATGCTTATCGACACCGCCGTCGTATTCATAGAGCGCAAGATCTTCCGGCTGGTCAAGGCAGGCGCGCGCCCCCAGCAACGATACCAGCCGTTTCACGCACGCGGGTGCCAGCATGGAACAAGTGTAGCCAAAAATGCAGAGTGGGGCAGGATGGTATCCTGCGGCCGAGTGGCACTCGGCCCTCCGAAGCCGGCTTGGCCAGGCTTGCGCCCGGCGGACCGATTGCCAATCGGTCCGCAGGATGCCATCCTAATG
>CAZARO010001453.1:0-1641 GCA_964487165.1 uncultured Solibacteraceae bacterium
AATCGGACCCAATCCCGAGGGCAGCGCCGGCGGATTCTGGACCCGTGGACGGGCAGTGCTCCAGTGGCCAATTCGTGCAGGACCACCCCCAGGGAGTAAAGGTCGGAGCGGCCGTCCAGCGATTCGCCAACAATCTGCTCCGGTGACATATAAGGCAGGGTGCCCACCAACATGCCCCGGCTGGTGATGTAAAGAGTGCCGGTGGGGGCATCCTGGCGCAAAAGCTTCAGCGGAACCTTCACCTTGGCCAGACCGAAATCCAGCACTTTCACCTGGCTGCCGGTGGTGAGGAAGAGATTGGCCGGCTTGATATCGCGATGGATCACTCCGATGGCATGCGTGGCCTCAAGCGCGCTGGCGACTCCGATGGCGATCTCAATGAGCGGCGCGGCCGGAATGGGCCCGGCGGCCAAATGCCGATCCAAGGTCTGGCCTTCGAGCAATTCCATCGCCAGGTAAGGGCGTCCCAGCCAGTTGCCGCTCTCATAGACGGTGCAGATATTGGGGTGGTGGAGCGCCGAAGCGGCCGCACCCTCGCGCTCGAAGCGGTGCAACATTTGCGGGTTTTCGGCCAGCTTCTCGGCGATTATTTTGAGTGCTACAAGGCGGCCCATGACGGTATCCCGGGCCTCAAATACGACGCCCATGGACCCGCGCCCAATCTCCCGGACGATGAGGTACTGCAAGACCATCTTGCCAATCATGGGATTTACTTATGATAACTGAGGTCCGCGCCCTCCATGCCGGGTTGATTTTGGGGAGTACGAGTTGCGGTTTTGCTTATTCCGGCAGCGGCACGCCCTTGGTCTCGGGAGCGAAGGGCAGCGGCGCGAGTCCCAACAGGAATACCAGGCACATGGTGACGCCGGCGTAGCGCATGGGCTCGGCACGGCCTGCGAAGACTCCGCTCGTGAGGTAGCCCAGGCCCAACGGCCCGAAAGCCGCGATCAGCCGCCCCATGTTATAGCAGAAGCTCGTGCCCGTAGAACGCAGGCGCGTGGGAAACAGCTCCGGCAGATAGATGGCGTAGCCGCCGAATAGCGCGAGCTGCGTGAAGCCCATCAGCGGGACCATCCAGAAGATATCGCCGATGGATTTCAGATTCCAGAAGGTGTACGCCGTCATTCCCATGGCCGCCAGAAACGCGATGGCGAAGGCCTTGATCCGGCCGGTGTAGTGAGTCAGATAAGTGAAGGCATAGACGCCGCAGAAGCCGCCGAAATTCTGAAACATGGAGGTGAGGCCGATCCACGTGGTGGTCTTGCCGGCGAGCGCCGCGCCGCTGAGGCCCTGCGCGCGGAACGTCTTTTCGAGTATGGGAAGGAACAGGTCGTAACTGAAAAAGCCGATGCCCCACAGCCCCACCACTCCGGCCACCGCCAGCAGCAAGCCTACCACGGCGTTCCGTCCCCAGGGCGGCTGCGAGAACAATTCGCGCCACGATCCCAGGGGCGTTTTCGCGGCCCGCGCTTTCAGCCACGCCGCGGGCTCCTGCATCTTGCGGAGCACCAGCAGCGCTAGCGGCGCGGGGACCGCTCCGGCGAGGAATTCGTAGCGCCACGCCCCCACGATCGTGCCCGAGCGTTCCAGGTATCCCAGCCCAATTCCGATGGCCGCCGCCAGCATGTTGCCTACCGTGGA
>CAZARO010001454.1:0-1637 GCA_964487165.1 uncultured Solibacteraceae bacterium
AACAGTCTCCGGGAGCGGGAAATGTGTCGCCCCAGTCACCCGAAAATTCCCCTGAACTGCATTCATTAGCCGGACTGGCGATGTCCCAGGTGGAGTTGCCTGATCGGTTCTATAGTGAACGCCACATTCGGCGGCAGTTCGGATCATATTTTTCGTCGTTATGCGAGAAATGTGTTAAAACGTACGTTTCAGGGCCGGCGCGTGCCCTGTTTGGCAACCGGATTCCCCCTTGCATCCGGGGAGCAAAGCGCGCAAAATCGTAGTGCTGAGAATCAGGTATTAATACTCCTAGTTGAGAGGTTAGACCATGAAACTGTCAGTTCTGAGCATGCTTGTGCTCCTTGTAGGCGCTGCTGGCGTCGGCCGCACGCAGGATTTGGATATCACCTATCAGAATCTTAAAGATGCGGAAGCCAAAGGGGATGCGGCGGCAGTGAAAAAACTGGCCGCCGAGACCTCCGCCCTGGCGCGAAAGGCCGCCGCGGAAGCCGCTCCCCAAGACGCAGAGGAGAAAGAGGCCTGGACCAAGCGCGTGGAATACGCCAAGAGCATCGACGGTTTATCGGAGTACGCTCTGTATGAAGTGGCGCTGAAGTCTCAACCAGCAACCGCCGTAGATCTGCTGGGGGCGCTGGAGGCGCAAAATCCCAAGAGCAAGTACCTGGATGAAGGTTACTCTGCTTACCTGTACTATCTGAGCCAGGCGGGAGCCACGGCCAAGATCCCGGCCATCGCCGAGAAGGCCTTGGCGAATTTCCCGGAGAACCCCGATCTGCTTCTGGTGCTGGCAGAGCACTACTATTCCACTAAGCAGAGCGATCGCGCCCAGGCCGATGCCAACCGTCTGGTGGCGGCAGCGGGCAAGAGGACCAAGCCGGAAGGCATGAGTGAGGCCGACTGGGAGAAACGGAAAAGTCTGCAAATCGGAAGCGGATACTGGATCTCCGGCGTGGTCTCGGGTGAAAAGAACCAGTATGCGGCCGCGGACAAAAACCTGCGGGCGGCGCTGCCCTATGTCAAAGGCAACGACGTGAGGACGGCCGCGGCGCTGTTTTATTTGGGCCTGGCCAATTACAATTTGGGCAAAATGACCATGAACAAGGCCAAGGTTCTGGAAGGCGCCAAATTCAGCGACCAATGCGCCGCCATTACCGGGCAGTACGCGGAACAGGCCTATAAGAACTCCATGGTCATGAAGAGCGAGGCTGGAAGGATGCGGTAGAGGGCGTTTCCGGGCCCAGCAGCGACGGGGCGCCCCACAATTAATGCAGAATCCACCTTTCGGGGAATGTAAGTGACATTGCGGCTGGCTTCAGCCCGCGAAACGGCGGCCTGAAAGGCCTCCTGCAGCCAGGATTGGCCCCACAGACGACCGTGCCTACTTCACCGGCCGCTCGGGCTGCAGGTATTTCGCCAGGAATTTATACACATCGTGCCGCGATTCCTTGGCGAGCTTAGTGTCCAGGCGGCCGAATTCGTGGCCTCCGGGCGCGTTTTCGTAAATCTTGTACTCGAATTTCTTGTCGGCGGCCTTCAGCGCCGTCACGAATCGCTGGATCTCGATCACGTTCACGTCTTCATCGTTGGTGTTTCCATGAATCAGCAGCGGCGTCTCCAGCTTATCGGCGTAAGTGATG
>CAZARO010001455.1:0-1634 GCA_964487165.1 uncultured Solibacteraceae bacterium
GACGGCGATCGCGAAGACGTGAGCGTCCCGCTGGCGAGTCCCTTCGCGTTGGAGGTCACAGCGGAAGGGGCCGGGTCGCCGGTTCATCTGCTTCCGGTGGACGGACCAATCGAGCAGGAGGTGCACTCGGACAGCCCGAAGGACGGCAGGATCGTGATGGAGCGCGTGTATCCGGGCCGATACCGGTTCTACCAGAGCGCGCCCAAGGGTGAGTATCTGAACTCGATCCTGGTGGGGACGCGGGAGGTATTGGGCCAGGAAGTCGAATTGGCGAATGGGACTCCGCCCATCCGAATGGTTTACAAGCAGGGCGGAAAGGTGCAGGGAGTAGCGGCGGATGGCGGCGCCACTGTGGTACTGGTTCCGGAATTGAGCTCGCCGGAATACTGGCACGCGGTGAGGAGTGACGAGCAGGGACGATTCGAAATCGCCGATTTGCGTCCCGGCAACTACTTCGCTATTGCGGTTCGCAGGGCCGGGGCACTTCAGGACCCCGCGTTGACGGCGCTGGTGGAGCAGCAGGGGCAACCCGTGCACGTAGGCACTGGGGAGACGTCTAACTTGGAGTTACGGCTGACGGCCTGGCCCAGGTAAACCCAAAGGCTAGGACATACTGCCGTACTATTTCCAGGGCCTTTCAAAAACACTTCTTATTTCTCAAACACTTAACATGGCAATCCAAGTGCTATGATTCGCATAGCCTGGACAGTACCCAAGTAACAAAAATAAGGAGGAGGACTGGAATGGGCAAGATTTTGTTTTACACCGTGATAGCATTTGTTGGTTTCGCACCTTGGGCCTGCGCGCGACCCGAGCCTGAGAGACCTGAGTGGCCGGAGCGCAGGGTAGTTGCCATGCCTGAACCGTCGAGCCCAGCCGTTTTGGCGGCCGACCTTCTGTGCGTCGGGGCTCTGACTCTCGTATTCCGCCGCCGGCTCACCGGCACGAAACGATAGTCGCCTTTCAATCTTACATCAGCGTCAGCGGGTCCACGTCAATTACCAGCGCGGTCGCACCCCATTTGTGGTCCAGGGCGAAGGTGCGCACGCGCTGCAGTAATTCGTTGAGTACCTTCCGGCTAGCCGCTTTCACCAGGAACTGATAGCGATATTCGTTCTTCAATCGCGGCACGGGCGCTTCGGCCGGCCCCATGATTTTGAGTTTTTCAGGCGGCGGCACCAGCAGCAGCCCCAGATCCGAACTCATGCGCATGGCCATCTCTTTCTTCTCGGCGCGCACCAGCACGTTAGCCATGGCGCTGAACGGCGGGTAGTGCATCATGCGGCGAAAGTGTAGTTCCTTCTCGTAGAAGCCGGCGTAATCCTGGGCGGCCGCCAGGCGAACGGCGTAATGGTCGGGATTGATGGTCTGGATAAGCACGATGCCCGGCACGCTGCCGCGTCCGGCGCGCCCGGCCACCTGCGTGAGGAGCTGAAAAGTGCGCTCGGCGGCGCGAAAGTCGGGCATCCCCAGGCCGATATCGGCCGAGACCACGCCCACCAGCGTCACGTTGGGAATATCGTGGCCCTTGGCGATCATCTGCGTGCCGACGAGGATATCGTAATTGCCTTCGCGAAATTCGTTGAGGATGGTCTCGTACTGGCGCTTGCCGGTGACGGTGTCGCGGTCGAGGC
>CAZARO010001456.1:0-1633 GCA_964487165.1 uncultured Solibacteraceae bacterium
ACAGAGGAAAAACTAGTGGTACCTGAAGTTTCTGGAGGGCAGGTTTCACCTTTGCGGGGCGGACTCCCCAAGCCGATCAACTCTGCGGCGTGCGGCGGGTCCGGCGCCAAAGAACCAGCAACAGCGCCCCTCCACCCGCCAGCAAAGCAGTCGACGGTTCGGGGGTCGGAGCGCCGGGACCTTGGGTGGTAATCGTTCCCGTATCGTAAAGTGAGATCTCACTGATATTAGTGTTATCGGTGTCGTTGAAGGCCCCGTTAGTGGCCAGGCTGGTGACCACCAGGTCTTTCTGGGTCTCGTCGAAATTACTGGTGTTGGTGGCAGCTTGATAATCGGTCGTCAGACTGAGCGCAGTGACGACACCGCCGCTGACGCTGGCCGAGAAACTCGTCAAGTCCGGCAGACCGAAGTCGAAGGTAGCAGTGGGGGGGAGAGCACCCGAAGTGGTGAGGTCCATCTCGAACGCGAATGAAGTAAGCTCGCCCAACGTTATCGATGCGAGCGAGCCGTTATACGAAAAGCTGCCCGCGCCCGATACCGCGGTCATGCCCACATCCGGGGCAGTGTAGTCGAACGTTACCGTGCCGGCGTGCAGACGGGGAGCGGCAACGCCAACCACAAGCAGCGCGAACATCGGTGCAAGACGTGAGTGCATGGGTGCCATTCTCTCACTACACCGTCCCGTACCCTAGTTAATTTTGGACCATGGCGCGAAAAACAGTGCTGGAGAACCCAAGAGGCACCAACTGACATTGCACGGACCCATCGCGGCACGGTTGTCGAACCCAATCTGAGGATGTTCCACCGATCGCGCCGGCCCGGCGCCTGTTGAATCCCAGGTCGGTGCAGCCTGCGGATCCGCTGTCCCATCGGACCATTTAACTACCCAGACCATGAAAATAGTTGCCCGTTCCGGTCCCGCTATCCTGAGCCGGTAGTCGCTTAACCGTTAACCGCCGGGAACAGCAAAGTGAACACACTTCCCTTCCCCAAGCTGCTTTCCACCGCCAGCGTCCCGCCCATTCTCTACGCCACGTGCTCGACAATCGCGAGTCCGGCACCGCCCGTTTCGTGCGAGCGCGCTTTATCCACGCGATAGAACCGCTCGCGGACGCGCACCGCATCGAGTGCATCCACGTCCTGATCGCGCAAAATCACGGAATAGGCCAACCGACCGGTCGCGCGGCCCACTCTCAATAGCTAGCGGCTTTCTAATGGGCCTGCTTTGCCCCGATAGCCTCCGCGATGATCGCGGTCACCAGACTGTTGATGCTGACGCCTTCGGTTTCGGCCTGCTTAGTCAGCTTTGAATAGAGGGTCCGGGGCAGGCGCTGGCGCCATTGAGCGGCCTCGATGCTGGGCTTCGGCATCTTTCTGCCCGACTCCTTGAACACCTCCATACAATCGAGCAGGGCTTCCCGGCCATTCGTGATCGCCTCTTCAATGGTCTCGCCGTCGGACATGCATCCGGGGATATCCGGATACTCCACCAGGTAGCCGCCACCCTCTTCCTTTGACAATGGGCGAACCGTAAACTGATACTGGCTAAGATTTCGATTCGAAATTGTTCTCACTTGGTTCTGATACCTCCCGCGGCGTCGACGAGCCCCACAAATTGCTTGATGGAGTCCGG
>CAZARO010001457.1:0-1630 GCA_964487165.1 uncultured Solibacteraceae bacterium
CAGGACCAGCCCAAGGATGAGCAATATCGCCAGGCAGATGCAGGTGTTCCAGCACCAGATGCCCCAGTGCCGGTATGGATGGCCGGAGTTGATGTCCACATAACCCCACGTCAGCGCGCCCACCACGGCCATGCCCGCAACTTCCCGCCGCCGCAAATGCCACGCGCAGATTGAAACCGGGATGAAATAGAAGACCTGGAAATGCAGATCGTAGCCGGTGATGTAATCCAGATAACCCACCACGGCCAGGCTTGCGAAGCTCGCCAGGAAAACCCAGCCTTGAGTGGATTTGTCGATTTTGTCCATCGTCCGGCGGCTGGGCCGCGTATTTGCGGCTACCCCTTTTGGGCCTCCTTCGCCCAGGTGTCTCGCAGGGGGATGGTCCGGTTGAAAACAGGCCGGCCGGGCCGGGAATCCAGGTCCAGTGCAAAATAGGCGAGCCGCTCGAATTGATACCGTTCCGCCGCCTTCGCGTCCTTCAGGCTGGGCTCGCACTTGGCGGTGATGACCTCGATCGAATGGGGATTCAGCGTGGCCTTGAAATCGCTGCCGGCATCCGGCTCCGGCACGGTGAACAGCCGGTCATAAAGGCGGCACTCGGCGTCCACCGCGTGCGCGGCGCTGACCCAGTGGATCGTCCCTTTGACCTTGCGGCCCGCCGTCGTCCCGCCCGTCTTGCTGTCCAGGTCGGCCGTGCAGCGCAGCTCGATGACCTTGCCCGCCGCGTCCTTCACCACCTCGTCGCACTTGATGATATAGGCGTATTTCAGGCGCACCTCGCCGCCGGGCTTGAGCCGGAAATATTTCGGCGGCGGAACCTCCTGGAAATCGTCGCGTTCGATGAACAGTTCCCGCGCAAACGGAATCTTCCGTCTGCCGCTCTCTGGATTTTCCGGATTGTTGATGGCGTCCAACTCTTCCACCTTGCCCTCCGGATAATTCGTGATGACCACCTTGATGGGGCGCAACACGGCCAGCCGGCGCAACGCGCGCCGGTTCAGGTCCTCACGGATCGAATGTTCCAGCACTGCCACGTCCGTCAGGCCGTTGTACTTGGTGATGCCGATGTTGTAGGCAAAGTCGCGCAGCGCTCCGGGTGTCACCCCGCGCCGCCGGATGCCGCTGATGGTCGGCATGCGCGGATCGTCCCAGCCGGTGACGACTTTTTCGTTCACGAGCTGGAGCAGCTTGCGCTTGCTCATCACGGTATAAGTGAGGCTCAGGCGCGCGAACTCGTACTGATGCGGCAACGGGCGCGGCAGATCCAGGCTCTCCAAAATCCAGTCGTAAAGCGGCCGGTGCACCTCAAACTCCAGTGTGCAGATCGAATGCGTGATGCCCTCGATGTAATCGCTCAGGCAGTGGGCAAAGTCATACATCGGGTAGATGCACCACTTGCCGCCGGTGTGGTGGTGCTCGGCGTGGCGGATGCGGTAGATGAGCGGATCGCGCATCCAGATGTTCGGCGCGGCCACGTCGATCTTCGCGCGCAACGTACGCTTGCCGTCGGGAAACTCGCCATTCTTCATGCGCGTGAAGAGGTCCAGGCTCTCCTCCGCGCTGCGGTTGCGGAAGGGGCTTTCCTTGGCGTTGCGCCGGTATTCGTCCGTCTCGTCCGGCGTCAGGTCGC
>CAZARO010001458.1:0-1628 GCA_964487165.1 uncultured Solibacteraceae bacterium
TCGAATCCAAAATAGATGTTGCCGTCGGCGTCGGCGGTGATGGGGGTGGAGATCATGACCGTGCCGGCGAAGGCCGCCTGGTTGGCGGTATAGAGAGCGTTGCCGTAGAAGGCGATTTGCCCCGAGGGTCCGGTGGCCGAATCGGGCTGGTCACGATAGTAGACGGTGCCGCCCGCTCCGGCGTAGTACAGACGGGTGCCCTGGCTTAGCGACGGGCTGTAACTGGGAATCCATTCGTAGGGAGGCGGAGTGTAGTCGGTGGGGAGTGAGTAAATAAGGTTGCCGTTCGCGCCGCTGTGCGCTTCCACGCGGTAAGTGTTCCACGCGCTGGTCCGGACCGGCACCAGCACCGTATTCGCCGCCGTGACCAGGGGCGTTCCGTAGTGAATATATAAAGGACCGGAGCTGTTCTGCAGCACCAGGTCTATGGGTATGGACCACCGGATCTGCTCCAGCCTCTGCGCTCCAATGGTGGAGAGACCGGTGTGCTGCGGGTCGTGCGCGTAGCTGCTCCAGGGTACCGCGGACTGCGCGCGGAGAGCGGCCGCGAGGCACAGGCAAACTGCGACCGTCCGGCGCTCAGGAGTTGCCATCGAGGGTCCCGTGGCCGCCCACGACGCCTGTATCAGGCGGGGGCTGGCCAATCTTACCGGCCGGAGTCAGGTCTGCAATTATCGCGAGTAATAAGGGTTCTGCCAATGAGACAAAAATCATCGCGAAAATTCCCAAGTTGATGGGAGTATAGCAGTGGGTTCCGCCACGCATGGCACTAACTTCGGTTAGCTACCGCCCGCGCCTGGGAGTAGGCACAATACTGTTCACTTTGTTGACGCCCGAGCCGTGGGGCAGACTAAGAACCGGTTGCTCGCGCGCGCGGCTCGGAATGGCGCCTCTATGCTTGCGAGAGCCTACCGAGCCGCTACCCCGAGGGAGCGGTCGCTCGCCCGGATGTCCGCTAACGACAGCATTGAGGGGTAGGCAACCGCCAGGGTGCTATCGCGACCCTAGAGCGGTACGTGCAGAGTTCCGACTAACCCGGATGGGACGTCGCGGAAGCCTATGCTGAACCCGGTGGTGTCCGGCCGCGTCTTTACTCGCGTGCTCATTTGAAGACCCTTTTCCTGAATCTCACGAAACTTATCTTCGGTGAAAGTCAAAGGAATCGTGGTCAACTGCTCGACCTTCCCCACCAACACCAGGAACTGCAGCGAGCCGACCCACTTCCCGTCCTTGGGTTCCAGCGTGATACTGCGCGGGTCGATGGTCAAGGATGCCCGGTAGCCCCCGTCCACCGGTTCCAAATGCACGGTGAATCCGATACCGGCCAGGGGGACTGGATTGGCGATGGCCTCGGCCAGAGACGGAGCCAGGGCCGCATCCGGGGCGGCCACATATCCGGGCCGATATCGTAAGTTCACGTCCGGCCGCCTGACGGCCACCTCCAGCCGGTGATACGAGCCATCGAGACTGTCCGCGGGCGGCGAGAACGCCAGCGAATAACTCACCCTCCCGTCGCTGGCCGCCTCCTGAATAGCGGTGTTGAGGTCGTTGATGTGGTGGAAGGCGCGGCCGCCGGTTTCCTGGGCGAGAGTCTGGAGGGTGTCATAGTTATAATCGGTTCCGGCGCC
>CAZARO010001459.1:0-1608 GCA_964487165.1 uncultured Solibacteraceae bacterium
GCGGCACACGGAGTGTGCCGGATACATTACCAGGGTGGCAAGGCCAAGGTCCCGGATGCGGCGCATGAGGTCCATGCGCCTTTCGAACGAGACTCTCGCGATCGTGTAGGTCACTCCACTGGCGGTCCGCGAATCCACCGTCAGCACGCTTTCGTAGGTCATATGAGTCTTGCTCTTAGATTTCCGTGCCTATCCAAACGCGCACACCATCTCGTCATTGACCGTTCCTTGCGCTCTCGACGGTCGAAACTGCCATTGCAGACGGTTCTTGCTATCGTCGAATTCCGGAACTACGGGAATGGCGCTCTTCAGGTATACCCCCATCAGTTGTCCTGCCGTCTGGCCGAGTTGGAACATCACGGTGATCGGTGACTGCTGCCGAGCCGCCTGGTATAAGCCGACCGTGGCGCTGTCGTCTTGGCTATACAGTTCGAAGGCCGCCTCCACGCTGCGCTCACCCGGGGAAATCGCCTGCGGCAGGCTGAACCCGAACTCCTTCATCCGTGCATCCAGGTTGTTTTTCAGCCCGACCGACGCGCTCGTAATCGTGAAGAACTGTGTGGGTGTGCTACCCAGCCACGCTTCACCCATGTTGCCCGGCACAATCGAAAAGTCGAATGCGGCCAGCGTCGGCTCGGCCGGAAAACTCGTGAGCTGGCTGGCGCCACCGGAAAAGCTGGAGTTGTCCACCACGTCTTGCGCCAGGCCGCTAAAGTGAAGTTCGTGATAGTCGCCGTTGATCTCGATCGCCATCTGGTCCACCGCCGCCCCGCTCAGTATTCTCTGCGTGGCGGTCGTCGGGCTCCAGTAATCGAAGATGCTCACGCTGGGTAATTCCGTCGCCAGTACGTATGTAACTGCCGCTCCCACCGCCGCTCCCACCGCCGGCGTGGTCGTCAACGGCGCGTTGAGTTGCACTGTGCTCGTGTCGACAATCGCCGAGACGAACCTTATTTCCCCTCCGTAAGTCACAGCCTGCCCTGCGCTGAGCCCGTGGGGAGCGGTGAACCCCAGCGTCCCATTACTGTAGGAAGCCACCGTCCCCCCTGCGAACTGCAACGGAGTTCCGCCCATCGCCGCTTGAAACAGTGCACCGTAGGCAGGCCCGCCCGCCCCAGGCTGAGAGCTTGTCACGTAGGTCCGCAGGTCGAAGTTGGTCCGGCGCCGGCCGCCCGTTGGCAAGCCCACAAAGGTCCGGCTGCCCGTCTTATCCTTCCGGTTCGTGACCTCGAGTTGCTGCCGCACATCCAGCTTGACAGCCGGAATCCGGTTGCTCGCGGTAATCGTCGGGATACTTCCGTACGCGCTCTCTAATGCCGTATAGAACCGGTTCGCATTCGAAGAAATATAGGACATATCTAGTTGATTCCCACTCCAATCTCGAAGGTCACTTTTGCCGTCTGGACGAAGTTCCTGCCTCCATGCTTCACCGCGCTGAATGCCACTTGATATCCCCCCGCGTAATACATACCTTCCCCCCAGTCCCCACGGCTGAAGTCCAGCACCTGCATCGTCGCGTCCGCGTAGTAGCCCAGGGCTTGCTCCAATCCATCGATGCGGTCCTGCGAATGTCGGATCTCTATCGCCATCTGCGCGTTTCCCGAAAAC
>CAZARO010001460.1:0-1599 GCA_964487165.1 uncultured Solibacteraceae bacterium
CGGCTACCTTTTCGATGTCGAGCACGTTCATGCGCGGGTTGGCGATGGTCTCGCCGTAGATGGCGCGGGTTTTCGGCGTAATGGCTTTGCGGAAATTCTCGGGATCGTCCGGCTCTACGAACTTCACGTTGATGCCGATGCGCCGGAAGCTCACGTCGAACTGCGTGTACGTGCCGCCGTAGAGCGTGCTGGAGGAGACCACTTCCTCGCCCTGCCCCACCAGCCCGCTGATGGCGAGAAATTGCGCCGCCTGGCCGCTGGCGGTGGCCAACCCCGCGATACCGCCCTCCAGAGAGGCCACACGCTGTTCGAAAACGTCGGTGGTGGGGTTCATGATGCGGCTGTAAATGTTACCGAATTCCTTCAGCGCGAACAGATTGGCCGCGTGGTCGGAATTGTCGAAGACAAACGAAGTGGTCTGGTAGATGGGCACCGCACGCGCGTGGCTGGAAGCATCGGGCGTGTGGCCGGCGTGGAGGCTGCGGGTGGCGAACCCTAATTGTCGATCAGGCTGGTCGGGCATAAGTTACTAGAATACAAGAAATGCGGTAGCCTGAGATCCGGACATGCTCACTGCCATTACCCGCGCGGTCAGCCCGGCGATCAACCGATGCGAAATCGGATTCATCGAGCGGCAAGTCATCGACCTCGCCAAAGCCGGCGAGCAGCACCGCCAGT
This sequence comes from uncultured Solibacteraceae bacterium, assembly GCA_964487165.1. Taxonomy (GTDB): domain Bacteria; phylum Acidobacteriota; class Terriglobia; order Bryobacterales; family Bryobacteraceae; genus PALSA-129. Next base: position 679 of record CAZARO010001460.1, read on the forward strand.
ATGAAGCGCTGCTGGCGGAGTTGGGAGCGAACGTGGTGTCGCTGCCCGCCGAGCCGGATTACCCCGATTCGGTATTCGTGGAGGACCCGGCGGTGGTGGTGGAGGAAGTCGCGATCATGACTCGCATGGGCGCGGCATCGCGGCGCGGGGAATCGGAAAGCCTGGCGCGCGCGCTGGCGGCTTACCGCCCGTTGCGCTGGCTGCGGGAGCCGGCCACGCTGGAAGGCGGCGACGTGATGCGGGTGGGGCGGACGCTCTATGTGGGCGTCTCGCACCGCACTAATCGCGCGGGCATCGAGCAGCTCACAGACGAATTGGGCCCGTTGGGATATTCGGTGGTGCCGGTAACGGTGCGCGGCGCGCTGCACCTGAAGACGGCGTGCTGTTCCCTGGGCGATGGCGCTATCCTGGCCAACCGCGCGTGGCTCGATATGGAGCCGCTGGCGCAATTCCGCATTGTGGACGTCGCGCCGGGGGAAGAGCGGGCGGCGAATGTGCTCACGGTAGGTGGCTCGGTTATCGTGCCGGCGAGCTTCCCGGAAACTGCGGAGATTTTGGCGCGCGCAGGATTACGCGTGCGGACGCTGGACGTGTCGGAGCTGATGAAGGCGGAGGCTGGAGTTACCTGCTCGAGCCTGATCTTCGAGGCGTGACTCCCTGGTGTATACTCGACGGTACCGCGTTAAGCAAGCTCCGTTCCGGTGGGGAATCTCGATTGGGAGGACATGGCGGTGAAAAGCCTCAAGTGGTGGCATTGGATCTTGATCGTAGTTGCGGCCGTGACTTTGGCGGCGGCGTGTTGGCCCGCCTTTCGGGCGGGCATGGCAGATGGGCGAGCCGCTCATCAGGGACGAGAGAGGTAGCAGAGGATGTAGGCACCGCTCCCTGACGGTCGCGGCTCAGTGTGCGAACCTCCTCGTT
>CAZARO010001461.1:0-1596 GCA_964487165.1 uncultured Solibacteraceae bacterium
GTGGACGAAGCGCCCGCGGGCTTCCCGGTCGGGATAGCGGAGTTCCGGGAGGCTCAATTCGAGCGCCATCGCATGGTCGGCCCGGAAACCGGGGTCGACATGGAGGAGCCTCACGAAACTGTTGAGCAGCAGTCCGCCGGCCACCAGGCAAACGGCGCTGAGCGCGACCTCGGCGGCGATCAGCAGGCTGCGGAGCCGTCCGCCGCCGCGGTCGGTGGTGCCGCGCCCGGCGGAGGTAAGGGCGAGTTGCGGGTCCGCGCGCGCCGTGCGCCACGCAGGGAGCACGCCAAACAGGACACCGCACGCCATGCTGACCAGCGCCACAAATCCGAGCGCCGTGAAATCCATGTGAATGTACTGCAGACCTGGGATGTCCATAGGCGCCTTCAGAACGATGGCCTCCAACGCCCACTGCGCCGCCAAAGCGCCCAACGCTCCGCCCGTGGCCGCGAGTATCAGGCTCTCGGTGAGCATCTGGCGCAGCAGCCGGCCCATCCCCGCCCCGATAGCGGCGCGAATGGCGAGTTCTTTGGCCCGCCCGGCGGCGCGCGCCAGCAGGAGGTTGGCGAGATTCACCACCACGATCAGCAGAACCGCGCCCGTCGCGGCCAGCAGCAGCGTCAGGCTAGCGCGCGAGCTGCCCGTGATCTGTTCCTGAAGCCCCGAGAGCGAGGCGCGCAGTTCCGTTTTGTCGGCCATCGACTGCGAGATGCCGTTCTGAATCGCGTTCAGGTCTGCAGTGGCCCGGGCCGCGGAAACGCCCGGCTTGAGGCGCCCGACGCAGCCATAGTTGAACTCGCCCATAATAGACAGGTCGTCATCGGAGATGGCGAACGGCTTCCAGATATCCTCCGCCGCGGCGGCTCGCGCCATGGAGTAGAGCTGGCCATCGGATGGAACGCGGGACGCCGGCGGCAGCACGCCAAACACCTGGTACGGCATGCCGTCGAGCACGATCTTGCTGCCCACCACCGCGGGATCGCGATGGAATCGGCGGCTCCACAAGCGGTCGCTGATGACCACCACGCGATCGTGGCCCGGCTGGTCCTCTTCTTCCCGAAAGTTGCGCCCCAGCGCCGCATGAATGCCCAGCATCGGGAAAAGACTGGCGGAGACGCGGGCGCCGTCCACGCGTTCCGGCTCGCCCGCGGAGGTGAGGGTGAAGTTGACGCCGCTGACCAGCGCCAGTTGGTCGAACGTGCGGTTCTGCTTGCGCCACTCGCGGAAGTGCCACGCGTTGGCCGGCAGGGTAGGGCCGAAATTGGCGAATTTGGGTACGATTTCTTGTACGGCTACCAGCCGCGTAGGTTGCGGATAGGGCAGCGGGTGCAGCAGGATACCGTTGAAAACCGTGAAAATTGCGGTGTTCGCTCCGATTCCCAGGGCGAGCGTCAGAATCGCAACGGCGGCGAATCCGGGGTTCCGCGCCAGCGTGCGAAACGCATAGCGGATATCGAAGAGCATACTGAATTATACGTTTGAGGGCGGGAATGGTTGTTAGGAGGCTGTCAGCTGACAGCTCTTCGCGGGCTGAAGCCCGCGCTCTCGGCTTTGGCCTTTCGTGGGGCAGCCAATCCTGGCTGCAGGCCGGCTTTC
>CAZARO010001462.1:0-1595 GCA_964487165.1 uncultured Solibacteraceae bacterium
TGACGGCCCTGGGAATCGCTCTCACGGTAGCGGTGCTGCTGGCCATTCTGGCACTGGTGAACGGGCTGCATACCACGCTCTCGGTCTCCGGCGATCCGCTGCACGTGCTGGTGCTGCGCAAGGGGTCGGATTCCGAACTGGTGAGCGTGTTCACGCGCACCCAGTTCCAGGATCTGAAGTTCAAACCCGGCATCGCTGCGGGACACGATGGCCAGCCGCTGGCATCCATGGAAGTGGTCACGGTGATGATTCTGGACAGCCCGGACAGTCCCAACGGCGCCAACCTGACGGTGCGCGGACTCGGCCCGGCGGGCATCGAGATGCGGCGCAATCTGCACCTCACGCGCGGGCGATGGTTCCGGCAGGGGCAGCGCGAGGTAGTGGTGGGTAAGTCGGTTGCGGACCGCTTTCCAGCGGCACAAATCGGCAAGAAAGTCCATTTCGGACGCGGCGAATGGGCGATCGTGGGCGTGTTCGATGCCGCCGGCGGCGCACAGAGCAGCGAAGTATGGGGCGACCTATTCCAGGTAAGTTCCGACTTACAGCGGGTGGACGCAGTAAGTTCCTGCCTGCTGACCGCCACCGACGCAGTTAGTGCGAAGGCTCTGGTGGCAAGCCTGAATGATGACCAGCGTCTGGAAGTGAAAGCCATGTTGGAGAAAGAATATTACGACGAGCAGACCGGCTCCGCCAAACCTATCGAATACACCGGGCTCATCGTGGCTATCATCATGGCGGTGGGCAGCAGTTTCGCGGCTATGAATACCATGTACGCGGCGGTGGCTCGGCGCGCGCGGGAGGTGGGGACACTGCGCGTGCTGGGCTTCTCCAAGGGCAGCATTCTGACCAGCTTTCTGCTGGAATCGGCGCTGCTCTCCGCCCTCGGCGGGCTGCTGGGATGCCTGCTGGCGCTGCCCCTGAACGGAGTTACTACTTCCATAGGCAATAAGAGCTTCTCCGAGACGGCATTCGCCTTTCACGTGACGCCGAACATCATGCTCGCCGGCATTGTCTTCGCGGTGGTGCTGGGCAGCGTGGGCGGCATGTTCCCCGCCCGCATGGCATCGCGCAAACAGATTCTCACCGCGCTGAGGGAGGTCTAATGGACACCGATCTGAAGGATCTGCAAATCGACCGCAGCAAACGGCGGCCGGCCGGCCCTTCGAAGTGGGCCACCGGTTGGATCGTCTTAGGCGTGCTTCTGCTGCTGGGTTTGGGAGCGTGGCAGGTAGTGGCGCCGAAACTCAACGCCGCCCCGATGGTGGAAACCGAGCGAGCCACGGCCATTTCCGCGGCCAACGCGCCCAATGGCGTGGTGCTCAACGCCACGGGCTACATTGTGGCCGCGCATGAGATCGAATTGGCGGCCAAAGTGGTGGGCAAGGTGAAGTGGATCGGGGTGGACAAGGGCGACCGCGTGCAGGAAAACCAGGTGCTGGTCCGCCTGGAGGACGACGAGTATCAGGCGAACGTGCAGCAGGCGCGCGGGCAGCTGATCAGCCTGCAGGCCAAGCTCGACGAGGCCACGCACGGTTCGCGGCCGGAGGAAATCGCGCAGGCGCTGGCCAATCTGAACTCCGCCAAGGCCGACCTGG
>CAZARO010001463.1:0-1595 GCA_964487165.1 uncultured Solibacteraceae bacterium
CCGGCATCGCCACCGGCTTCAGCACGGGTCTTGGCGGATTGGTGGGCTGCCGCGCCGTCCTGGGCATCGCCGAAGCCGGCGGAATACCGTCGGCGGGAAAGGCGATCCACACCTATCTGCGGCCGCCCGAGCGCGCCATGGGCAACGCCATCAATCAGGCCGGCGTCAGTCTGGGCATGATTCTCGCGCCTCCCGTGGCCACGTGGATCGCCATCCGCTACGGCTGGCGCATGGCGTTCGTGCTCACCGGCATTCTGGGTCTGCTGTGGATCCCCGTCTGGAATTTCGCCGCCCGCCGCACGCCGCCCGCGCCGAAATCCGCCACCGTAGTCGGCCACAGCGAGATGCTTCGCGACCGCCGTCTGTGGGCATTCGTTGCCGCCAACGGGCTCAGCATGGTGGGCTATTCGCTGTGGAGCAACTGGACCACGCAGTACCTGGTGGACATGCACCGTCTCACCGTGGCGCAGGCCGCGTGGTACGCCTGGATTCCGCCGTTGGTGGCCATGGGCGGCGGATTCGTGGGAGGCTGGTTTTCCCTGCGCCTGATGGGTCGCGGGCTGAAAGCTCCGGCGGCCCGTTTCCGGGTCTGTCTCGCGGCCGCTTTTCTCTCGCTGGCTACGGCGGCCATTCCTTTCGCTCCCACCGCGGCGTGGGCCTCGGCCGGCATTTCGCTCAGCATCTTCGCGGTCTCGGCCTTCAGCGTCAACACCTACACCCTGCCGCTCGATACCTTCGGCGGCGCGCGTGCGGCCTTCGCCGTCTCCATGCTGGTGGCCTCCTACGGCGCCATCCAACTGGTGATCTCGCCGCTCTTCGGCGCCATCATCGATCGCCACGGCTACGCCCCCGTCACGGCCATCGCGGCCCTCACTCCGATGGCCGCCTGCGTATTGTTGTGGGGATCGAGGTCGATCGCGTGAGGCAGCGCCAAGGACCCAGTCACGGACATCGCGGCGCTCGGTCCGATGGCTGCTTGCGTATTGTTGTGGGGATCGAGGTCGGTCGCGTGAGGCAGCGCCAGGGCTACGCCCCCGTCACGGCCATCGCGGCGCTCGGTCCGATGGCCGCTTGCTCAACACTATGCGCACCGAGGTCGATCGTGTGAGGCAGCGCCACGGCCACGGCCCAGTCACGGTGATCGCGGCGCTCGGTCCGATGACTGCGAGTCCAGCACTATGCGCGCCGAGGTCGATCGCGTGAGGCAGCGCCTGAAGCGGTGGATCTTTCGGCTCCTGGGCAAAGATCCCGAGGCCGTGGTGGTCACCTTCTGCAGTGGCGACGCGGAACTGTGCCGCCGCATGGCCGCCGAAGTCCGCAGCCTGGTGCCCGACCGGCGCTGTTTCATCGCTACGGAGGAAAACTGGCCGAAGCTGCGGCGCGAGCTGCGGAAATACCGCATCGGCCTCGCGCCGGTCATGCTCACCGGCCGGTCCAGCGCCCTGCGCCGCGCCGCGTATCGCATGGCGCCGCGCAAAATCCTGGCCTACAACACGCGCCTGGAGCGTCACCACCTGCGGCTCAATCTGGCTTCGTTCCTCTTCTGGCGCGGCGTGCCGCTCGACCGCATCTATCTGCGTCCCTGGTGGTGGCCC
>CAZARO010001464.1:0-1594 GCA_964487165.1 uncultured Solibacteraceae bacterium
GAGTACGTTCATTTCCGACGCGCGCTTTCTCGCCGCCCATTGGCCGCATCCGCAATGGCAGCCCTTGTGGTACACCGGCACGCGCTTCGACTATATCTATCCACCGGCGCTGCGCTACGGCACGGCGCTGCTCGCCAAGATGTTCGGCTGGTGGACCGTGAAGGCGTACCACTTTTACACCATCTTCTTTTACTGCGTGGGCATTGCCGGAGTGTACCTGCTAGTGCGCGTGGCCGGCCGCTCGCGCGCGTCGGCGTGGCTGTGCGCCCTGGCGGCCGGATTGATGTCGCCGTCGCTTCTGCTCTTCAAGAACATGCGCGAGGATGCCGGCCCCTGGCACGTGCCGGTGCGGTTCGGCGCCCTCATTCGCTACGGCGAGGGTCCGCACATCACGGCGCTCTGCCTGCTGCCCATCGCGCTGGCCTTCGCGTGGCACGCGCTGGAGGCCAAACGGCCGCGCTCGCTGGCGCTGGCCGCGATCCTCTGCGCGGCCGTGGTGTCGAATAATTTTTACGGCGCCACCTCGCTCGCCATTTTCTTCCCGCTGCTCTTTTGGAGCTTTTTCGTAACGCGCGGCCATCGCGGCGTGCTGTTCCCGGCGCTGGCGATCCCGCTGCTGGCTTACGGGCTGACGGCGTTCTGGCTCTCGCCTTCCTATTTACGGATCACGCTCCACAATATGCGGTACGTTTCCGACAAGGGTAACTCGTGGTCGGGCATAGTAGCTGCCGCGGCGGTCCTGTGTTTCGGCTTTGCCAGTTACAAGCTCGCGAAGGGCCGGCGGGAGCGCACCTGGGCGCTATTTGTCGCCGGGGCGCTGGTCTTTTTCGGGCTCAACGTGGTGGGCAATCACTTCCTGAATTTCCGCGTGATCGGCGAGCCGGGGCGCCTGATACCGGAACTCGACCTGGTGATTATTCTGGGCGCGGCGCTACTGCTCGAATGGCTCTCGCTGCGGCCGGGGCCGTGGCTGAAAATCGCCGTCGCGGTGGTGGTCGTCGTCGCCTTTGCCACTACGCGGCACTATATCCGGCATGGGCGGCACGTCATTGAGCCGTGGCCCGATTATCGAGCGCGCGTGGAGTATCGCGTCACCGACTGGCTCTGGAAAAATATGCCCGACGCGCGCGTGGTACCCTCCGGCACGGTGCGCTTCTGGTTCGACACCTGGCATGACCTGAACGAGATGAGCGGCGGCTCGGAGCAGGGGCTGCTCAACCCCATCGTGCCCAACGCCAATGCGGAGATCGAGATCGGCACCAATCCCGAAGTCGCTTTCCTGTGGCTGAAGGCCATGGGGGTGGACGCGATGTACCTGGCAGGTCCCAACTCCGAAGAGCCCTACAAAGACGGACTGCATCACGAGCGCTACTTCACCTTGCCGGTGCTGTTCGATGACGGCCTGGGCAACACGCTTTACAGTGGCCAGCGCCGCTACGCCCCGCGGGCCCGCGTGGTGGAGACCGCGAAGCTCGCGGCCGCCGTCCCCCCGCGCACTAATGACGATCTCGGCAGCCTGCGTCCTTATGTCGACGCCATCGAGAACGGCCCCGACTCGCCGGTCATCATCGAGCGCCCGTCGACCGACGCCATG
>CAZARO010001465.1:0-1593 GCA_964487165.1 uncultured Solibacteraceae bacterium
TGCAGCACTTTGGTTAGTATCTCGAAATCTCCCGTCACTGCCGGCAAAGGGTCAAGGGTGACGGCAGCGCCCCGTTCGGTTATCTGTTTGTCCGCGCAGAGGAGCGCCTGACACAGCGCCGCTTCCATATCAATCCGGGAGGATTGCCGCTCGCCATCGCCTGTGGACCAGTAATCCACCACGTCGGCGAGCAGGGACTGCATGCTTGCCGCTCCCTCCTGAATGCGCTCCAGGCATACGCCGGCTTCGGAGTCGAGATGGTTGGCGTAAGTTTCGGATATCAGTTGACTGTATGAGGTTACATCGCGGAGTGACTCGCGCAGATTGTGAGCGGCCCTGGAAACGAACTCTTCAAAGTCCGCGTTGGCCCGGTCCAACTGTGCGCGGAGACGGTCGACCTCCTCCTCCGCGCGGCTTTGGTCGGAGTTGGCCATTATCACTCCACGCGGCGGGGAGGGGGAATCGTGAACTTGAACGTGGCGCCGTGCCCGACTTCCGATTCCACCCAGATTCGTCCGCCCTGGCGCTCGACCACTTTCTTGCAGATCGCCAGGCCGATCCCCGTACCGGGAATTTCGCTTCCATGCAGACGTTTGAACATGCCGAACACCCGTTCGGCGTCTTCGGGAGCGATACCGATACCGTTGTCGCGTACCGCAAAAAGCCAGCCTTCTCCATCCCGCTCCGCCGAGACATGAATTTTCGGGGCTTCCCTGCCCCGGTACTTGATGGAATTAGAGATGAGGTTTTGGAAGAGCTGCATCAGCTGGACCTCTTCGGCTACCACCGCCGGCAACGGATCGGAAGTTACCGTAGCGCCACTCTCCGCGATGGCCGCCTGCAGATTGAATAGCGTCTTAGCCAGAACCACGCCGCAATCGATCGAGGTGAGCTTGCCGCGTTCCCGCTCGCTGACCTCCCAATACGCCAGCAAAGCTTTCAACAGGGCCTCTATCCTCAAGGCGCCCGCCACGGAATAGGAGATGAACTTGTCGGCGTCTTTGCCCAGCTTTCCCGCATATTCCTGCGCCAGGAGCTCGGTAAAGTTCACCACCATGCGCAAAGGTTCCTGCAGGTCGTGCGTGAGCGCATAGGCAAAATGCTGCAGCTCGGCGTTGGTTGTCTGCAGCGCCTCCTCGGCCCGTTTGCGGTCGGTTGTATCCTCGATGGCCAGAAGGATGGTCCGCGCTTGCGCGTTCGGGTTGAAGATCTCGCTGGCGTTGAGCAGCATCACCTTCCGTCCGACGCGGTCGAATTCGTGGGTCACCTCGAAGTCGCGGAAAGTCGAGTGCGCGGGGAGAATGTTCTCCAGCAGCTCGCGCAGCTTGGGAATATTCCACTGGCCGTTCCCCAGGTCGTAAATCCGGCGTCCCTCCGTCTCCTCGGGCAAGGACTGGAATGTCTCATAGAAAGTCTTGTTCGCTTCGATGACCTGCAGGTTTTGGTTGAGGATCACCAGGGGCTCGCGCACGGTCTCCACAATCGCTTCGGCGAAGTCCTGACCGCGCCTGGCGGCATCGATATCGATCAACACCATGACGGCGCCGTCGGTTTTGCCATCGGGCCCGGCGGAGGGGAGAATGCGCAGCGAAT
>CAZARO010001466.1:0-1592 GCA_964487165.1 uncultured Solibacteraceae bacterium
CGCCGCAGGATGGCGCGCCGGTCCGCCTGACGGTGCCGTGGAAGTACGGCTTCAAGAGCGCCAAATCCCTGGTCAAGATCCGGCTGGTAGCCAAGCAGCCGCCCAACACCTGGAACCTGCAAGCCCCGCAGGAGTACGGGTTCTATTCCAACGTGAACCCGGCGGTCGACCATCCGCGCTGGAGCCAGGCTAGCGAACGCCGCCTCGGCGAGCTTCGCCGGCGGCCCACCCTGCCCTTCAACGGATATGCCGACCAGGTGGCCAGCCTCTACGCCGGCATGGACCTGAAGAAGTTCTACTAGCCGATGCTGCGCAGCCGCTGGGTTAAGGTCGCGCTGTTCCTGGTCTGCCTGGCGCCGTTCGCGCGGCTCGCCTGGCGCTACCATACCGACGACCTCACCCCCAACCCCATCGAGTTCATCACCCACTTCACCGGCGATTGGGCCATCCGCCTGGTGGTGGCGACCCTGGCCATCACGCCGCTGCGCCAACTGCTCCGTGCGCCTGACCTGATCCGCTTCCGGCGGATGCTCGGGCTGTTTGCCTTCTACTACGCCTCGCTCCACTTCGCCACCTGGTTCGGCCTCGACAAGGGCTTTGACATGCATGAGATCCTCGGAGATTTCACCAAGCGCCGCTTCATCATCGCCGGGCTCACCGCATACCTCGCCATGGTGCCGCTGGCCCTGACGTCCACCAAGGGCTGGATCCGCCGGCTGGGCGGACGGCGCTGGCAGCTTCTGCATCGTCTGGTGTACCTTACCGGCGTCGCCGCCGTGGTGCATTATTACTGGCTGGTGAAATCGGACGTCCGCCTGCCGCTGCTCTACGGATCGTTGGTGGCCATCCTGCTGGCGTACCGCGCCGCGAGTTGGTGGTGGAAGCGGACGCCTTCGGCGGCCTGATGCTGTCTATCGGCCAAGTCAATAGTCCGCCCCTGTTAACTACTGATACCTAACGATAGTCTAGTCAATGCTAGACGGGTGTCTTATTATTTTCCTTCAGACTACAGGGACCGGCCAACGCCACATGGCGATATTGCGCCCAAGAACACGAAGCTTCCATTCACGCTGCCTGGTGATATCTCTGGCAGTCGTTCTGATGGGCTGCTCGACCCCCAGACAAGAGACCCCGGAGAACACCGCTGCTTGCACCGCGCTGTCGAAAGTGCTGACGGATCAGGAGCAGGCTTTTGTGGCTCGCGCGCAGGCGATCCGGGCGGAGCACGTTTTCGTGCAGGATTACGACCGCCAGATGATTGCCGTAATTACCGAGCGTCGCGATGTGCTGCTAGCTACCAAACTCACGGAGCTCTCGGTATCGGACGAAGTGGACGGCTGTTCCGGCAAACAATTGGACGATCTACGCTACCGCGCCCAGGAGGAGCTAGCGAACTTGCGCTCCTACCTGAAGGACTTCAATCTCGCCCTCAAGACGGACCCCGAAGGGGTCTTCATCGACGCCCCGTGAGGTGTCCGCGAAATAACTACTTTCCGGCGCGAAAATTCAGTGTCCGATCGTCGATGACCACTCCCTCACGGTCGCGGCTCAGTAAGAACTCTCGTGGAATCAGCGAGGTGTTACAGAGCCGC
>CAZARO010001467.1:0-1592 GCA_964487165.1 uncultured Solibacteraceae bacterium
GATAGTCTTCAAAGAGCCAAAGCCGAGCGGCCGCCTGAAAGGCGGCCTGCAGCCAGGATTGGCTGCCCCACTTAGACGCCAACCAGAAGTCAATTTGGGGAGAAGCTACCGCGGGTCTTGCGGGCCGCGGCCGGGGGCTGGCCTTCGCCCCCCTCGGGGCGGTGTCAATTGCAGGCTCCCGATGCCTTCTTTCCCGATGAAGTCGCGAGCTGGTTGTAGGCGCGGTGCGGATTGTTGTTGCTGCGCGGTCAAAGGGCGCATATTCGCCGCGGGCGAATTCCGTTTCGAGCATTTCAATATAAGTCCGCGCCTCGAAGACGGACCGATACACGAAGGACGGTGGTCCAGGGGTTGGTCTGTGCGAAGGCGGACAGGACAAGGAGGAAGCTGAAGCCAGCTGAAGCCCGCGCCACCGGTGGGGTGGGCTTCAGCCCGCCAGTTAGGCGACGACCGCGCCCTACGCCGGCGTGTCGTAGATCGGGTCGGTGTGCGATTCTATGGTTCGCGTCTGCCCTTCCAGAAGATCGAGCACGATCGCTTCGTTGGCGCCTTGCCGCAGCCAGGGCGCGGGAACGAACAAACTCTGCTGCGGACCCACGCGCCAATAGCGGCCGAGATGGTGGCCGTTGATCCAGACGAGTCCTTTGCCCCAACCGCGCAGGTCGAGGAACGTGTCGCCCACCGCCTCCAGGCTGAAGGTGCCGCGATAGAGCGATGGTCCCGCGCCGGGCTTGCGGGCGAAAGGCCACTCGGATGGGTCGGCGAGCGGGAGCGAATAGTGCTCCCACTCCTTCAGCACCTCGCCGTTCAGCGTTACCTTGCCGGCGATGCCTTTGCGATCGCTCACCAGCTGCGGGCCGAAATTGATGCGGCCCATGGCTTCCACCAGGATATCGAGAGGCTCACCGGGTGCAAGCACCACGTCGAATTTATTCTGGTGGAGGCGGCGATCCAAGGTGGCGCCGCGCACCAGGGCGAAGTCGCGGACTTCGCCGATTTCGAGCGTCCCTTTGGCTGCCCTGGCGGGATGGTGGCGATACAAAACGAGGCCGTAATCCTGGCCGAGTTGTTCCATCGACACGGGCGGCCCGACCTGCGCCGCTTTCGGCAGGCGCGCGAGCAACGGTGCCGATTCAGTGAGCTCGAACTTCGGGATCGCGATCATCGGCAGAGGCGGCGGGAGATCGGGGAGTTGTTCGCCGGGCGCAAGATGCCGGCGCAGTACGTCGCGCATGGCATGGAATTTGGCGTTGGGGCGGCCGGCTTCGTCGATGGGGGCGTCGTAATCGTAGCCGGAGATATCGGGCTCGTACTTCTGGCCGCCGTTGGCGCCGGCCATGTAGCCGAAGGTGCTGCCCCCGTGCGCCATATATAGGTTGCAGGAAATGCCGTGGGAAAGCATCCAGTCGACGTTGGCGGCGCCGCGCGCGGCGGCGGTGGTGTGGTGCTTCTCGCCCCAATGGTCGAACCAGCCGTACCAGAATTCGCCGCACATCTTTGGTTGTCCGTTGGGTTCGTTTTGCCGAAACGCAGCCAGGTTGGCGAACTCCTTCTCGGGATTGCTGCCGTCGCCGAAATTGATCACCGAGACC
>CAZARO010001468.1:0-1589 GCA_964487165.1 uncultured Solibacteraceae bacterium
TGGGCGGCATCGGCATTATGAACATCATGCTGGCCACGGTGCTGGAGCGGACGCGCGAAATCGGCATCCGCCGCGCCATCGGTGCACGCCAGGCCGACATCGTTCGTCAATTCCTCACGGAGGCGATTATGATTTCCATAGCCGGCGGGCTGATCGGCATCGCGTTCGGGTTTGCGCTGTCGCAGATCATCGCCACGGCGGCCGGCTGGTCCACCGTGGTGACTTCCTCTTCCATCGCCATCGCCTTTGGCGTCTCGGTATTTATCGGACTGTTATTCGGAATTTATCCGGCGGTACAGGCCGCCAAGCTGGATCCTATTGAGGCCATTCGTTACGAGTAGAGCTATGCGGTCGCGAACCTTTCGATTTCTTCTAACAGGCATCATCCTGACAGCCGGCGCATTCGCCCAAATGTCGTCGTTCCCCAAGCCGAACTACTTCCGCCAGGTCTTCGAGCGCACCAGGACCGATGTCCAGCTGCGGGACCCCGTGAAGTTGAAGGATTTCGTGGTCGACGGGAAGGTGGAACTCTCGCTGAAGAACTTCCTGGAACTGGTGATGGAGAACAATACCGATATCGCGGTGACGTTCCTCAGCGTGGAGACGCCGCGCAACAATATCACGTCGGCCTACGGCGCCTGGGATCCCAATGCCACGGCGAGTTTCTCGTCGACCCGCAGCACCAGTCCCGCCACCAGCCCTACGCAATCGGAAAACGCGTCCCTGGGTTCCACTTCCAAGAGCCTCGCCCAGCCACTGTCTCTCACTTATAGCCAGGCTCTCGACACCGGCACCAGTTACCAGGTCTCTTTCGGCGGCGCAAAGTATTCTTTCAATAATAGCTTCTCCTCTTACGACCCCAGCATTACTTCCAGCATGTCGTTTGCCGTCACGCAAAACCTCATCCGCAACCGCGGCCGCTATGTCAACCGCATTCCCCTAATGGCGGCGCAGAGCACTTACAAGCGGGCGGAGTTTAATCTCCGGGTCTCCCTGTTGAACTGGGTCAGTAATGCCGAGAACACGTACTGGAGAGTAGTCTCGGCGCGCGAAAACGTGCGCGTGCAGGAGAAAGCCCGCGACACTTCCAAGGCCAATCTCGATTTCGTGCAGAAGCAGCTAGACCTGGGGGCCGTTTCGCCGCTGAGCATTTTCAACCCACAGGGGCAACTGGCCGGCGCCGATTTGAACCTCTCGCAGGCCAAATTCGCGCTGGAGCAGGCGGAAGACGCCTTGCGCCACCAGATCGGCATCGACCTCGACCCCGATCTTCGCAGGCTGCCCATCGAATGCACCGAACCCGTGGACATCTCACCCGGCGGGCTGGATCTGGACCCGGAAAGCGAAGTCAAGAAGGGACTAAGTAACAATCCCACCGTGAAAGCCGCCGCGCAGGCCCTGGACATCGACGATCTGGGCATCCAAAGTGCCCATAACAGCCTCTTGCCGGCACTCAGTTTCACGGCTTCCTACGCCGGCGCCGGGCAGGGCGGTGTCTATTCGTCGAGCGGCTCGACGCTGCTGGGGGGCGGTCCCCCGATCGTAATCCCCGGCGGGTTGAACGATGCTTTGAGCCAGATGTTCGGCTT
>CAZARO010001469.1:0-1579 GCA_964487165.1 uncultured Solibacteraceae bacterium
TCACTCTGGGTGAGGGTTCCAGCGCGCTGCGCGACCTCTTGCGCGAAATGGTGGGCAAGGGCCAGAAACATATCCTTCTCAATTTGGGAGAAGTCTCCTACATCGATAGCTCCGGGATCGGCGAGCTGGTGTCGGGCTTCACTACGGTAACTAACAGCGGCGGTCAATTGAAGCTGCTCGGCTTGAACAAGCGGGTCAAGGATCTGCTGCAAATCACCAAGCTGTACACCGTCTTCGATGTCCATGAAGACGAAGCCGGCGCGGTTCGCAGCTTCGCGTAATATACTCGGCACAGGTGGCCACCGCGCCACCTGTGCGCGATTCCACGAGCCTTTCCGATCAGCCGGAACATATCCATGCGCCCCTCTTCGGCCGCGATCGTCGCCGGTGTGGTTCTGGTGGGCTTTACTGTCTGGATCACGCACCAGGCCAAAGTACTGGAGCGGGACCTGGACGTGAATTCCCAGAAGATTGCGCTGCTCGACAAGCCCGCGCCCGATTTCAGCCTGACCGCTGCCGACGGCCGCACCGTGTCGCTGGCGGATTATCGCGGCAAGAAGAAGCTGGTATTGGTGTTCTGGGCTACCTGGAACAACGGCAGCCATCCCGAAATGCTGATGCTCGGGGTGATGTACCAGCGCTTCCGCACGCCGGACTCCGATTTCGACATCGTGGGCATCGCCGTGGATGACGATTCCGCCGCCGTCAAACAATTCGCCGCCGACAGCAAGCTGCCGTTTCCCACCGTACTCGACCACAACCGCGCGGTCACTAACGCCTACCAAATCCGCAGCCTTCCCACCGCGCTGCTCATCGATACCGACGGCAAGGTGACCTACGGAAGCGTGGGCTTCACGCAGGCGCGCCAGAACGAATTCGCGCGGCGTCTGGGTCTGCGCCCAGGCGACTTCCGCATGGAAATGGGGGCGCCTCGTGGCCGCGGTAATTGAATTCCAGCGCGTAACCAAGATCTACCGCCGCATCTTCAGTGAAGAGAAACTGGCGGCGCTATCCGACGTTTCGTTTGAAACCACCGCCGGCCAGGTGTGCGCTTTCCTGGGCCCCAACGGCGCCGGCAAGACTACGTCCATCAGCATGCTGATGGGCTTTTTCTTTCCCACGTCGGGCCAGATCCGCGTCTTCGGCGAGCCTCCGGGCGACCTGCGTGCCAAAGAGCGCATCGGCTTCCTACCCGAAAACTTCGCCTTCCATAAATTCCTCACCGCGCCCAATTTGCTCCGCTTCCATCTGCAGTTGGCCGGCCGGAACCCTGACTCCGCCGGCAGCCTCATCGCCGACCTGCTCGCCAAGGTGAAGCTAAACGGGTACGAGAATCTCAAGATCGGCAAATATTCCCGCGGGATGGTGCAGCGTATCGGCATCGCGCAGGCTCTGTTGTGCGATCCGCAATTGATCGTGCTCGATGAGCCTACTTCGGGGCTCGACCCGGCCGGCCGAAGGGAAGTGCTGCAACTGCTGGCGCAGCTCAAGGGCCAG
Source organism: uncultured Solibacteraceae bacterium (assembly GCA_964487165.1). Taxonomy (GTDB): domain Bacteria; phylum Acidobacteriota; class Terriglobia; order Bryobacterales; family Bryobacteraceae; genus PALSA-129. The sequence goes on from CAZARO010001469.1 coordinate 1,498, forward strand.
GGGAAGACCATCTTCCTCAGCTCTCATATCCTGCCCGAAGTGGAGCAGATTGCCGACCACGTGATCATCATCAATCGCGGCA
>CAZARO010001470.1:0-1577 GCA_964487165.1 uncultured Solibacteraceae bacterium
GCTATTTCTACGTCGCCGCCGAACTCGAAGAACCGCACGTCTGGGCCACCCTCACCGAGCACGATTCGGTCATCTTCCGCGACAACGATTTCGAAGTCTTCCTCAATCCCTCGGGCGACACCCGCAACTATTTCGAATTCGAAATGAACGCGCTCAATACCGGTTGGGACCTGTTCCTCGCCAAACCCTACAAGCAGGGCGGCAAGGCCGATAACAGTTGGGAGATCCCCGGATTGCTCACCGCCGTACGAGTGGATGGCACCTTAAATGACCCGCGCGATCGCGACCGCGGCTGGAGCGTCGAGATCGCCTTTCCGTGGAGCGCCTTCGCCTCGCGCGCGCCCGTCAGCCGGCCCCTCCCCGGGGATGTGTGGCGCGTCAACTTCTCGCGCGTGGAGTGGCACACCGATATCGTGGACGGGAAGTACCGCAAGGTGGCGGGACGGCGCGAAGACAACTGGGTCTGGTCGCCGCAAGGCCTGATCGACATGCACGTTCCGGAACATTGGGGATATGTGAGTTTCGCGGCGCGATAGAATAGGAACACTCGATGTCTCGCTTCCTGGCCATCCTTCTCTGTACCGCCGCCGCGGCACCCGCCGCGCCGCCCGCCCAAGGCGACCTCGACAAGCAGCTCAAGACCTTCATTGACGCCTTCGCCATCGTGGAGGCCAACGCGGCCGACCCCGTCAGCTCCGAGCAGGCATTCTACACGGGCGCGCTTCCCGGCCTGCTGAAAACCCTCGATCCGCATTCCGTCTTCTTCGATCCCGGACAATTCGACCAGCTCAAAAAGATGGAATCGTCCACCCAGAAAGGCTTCGGCTCCATCGTCTCGCTGGTGCCGGGACGGGTGGTGGTGCTGCAGACCCTTCCCGGAACCCCTTCCGCCAAGTCAGGGCTGATGCCCGGCGATGAGATCATGGCCATCAATAACTACGTCATTGCCCGGCTGGACATCGATCAACTCACCGAACTGTTGTCCGAATCGCGCCAGCACCCGGCACAGTTGGACGTCATGCGGCCGGGCTCGGGGCGCATCATGCGGCTGGTGCTGACGCCCGAAGAGATGCAGACGTCGAGCGTGGAGCGGGCCTTCTTCATGGGTCCGGGAATCGGATACCTGCACGTTACCAGCTTCGACGAGAACACCGGCAAGGATATCAAGGCCGCCATCGAGAAGCTGGGCGGAGAAAAGCTCAGCGGCCTGGTGCTGGACTTGCGCGGCAATCCGGGCGGCGTGGTGACGGCCGCGCTGGAGACGGCTTCGCTGTTCCTGCAGCCCGGCCAGACGGTGTTCACCATTCGCGGACGGAACGTGCCCGAGAAGGCCGAAAAAGTGGCCGAAACGGCCAAGCCTTATGCTTGCAAAGTGGTCGTGCTGGTGAACGAAAAGACGGCCAGCGCATCGGAGATTGTTTCCGGCGCGCTGCAGGACCACGACCGCGCCACCATCGTGGGCGAAGTGAGTTACGGCAAAGGGTTGGTGCAGAGCGTCTATCCTTTGAGCGAAGGCGCCGGCCTGGCGCTCACCACGGCGCTCTACTACACGCCCAGCGGCCGGTCGATCCAGAAGC
>CAZARO010001471.1:0-1568 GCA_964487165.1 uncultured Solibacteraceae bacterium
GCAAACACAGAGGCGCCATTCCGAGCCGCGCGCGCCAGCAAGCGGTTCTTCGAATTTCGCAACTCCCTCAGCTGAAAGTTGAAAGCCAAAAGCCAACAGCTAACAGCCAACAGCCACAAGCCGAAAGAGCTGATCGTTCCGCACATGGCTAGCCGTTGCTGACCGGCGCGAACATGAAGCACAGAACGAAGATGGCTACCGCCAGCCATCCCAATTTCTTGCGCCCGGGGCTCATCGGAGTGGTGTCCACAATCATAGGATGGTACTTGCCCAGCCACAGCATGGCCGCCGCCCACAAGGCCCACACCCACCAGAAGTACGTCAGCGGAAGCAGCAGCAGCGCCACCACCCGCGAGGCCGAGCGATGCCGCGCCGGGAAAAACGAATACAGAATGTGGCCGCCATCCAGTTGGCCGATGGGCAGCAGGTTGAGCGCCGTGGTGAACACTCCCACCCAGGCGGCGCGCGCTATCGGGTGCAGGTAGATATCAGCCGCCGGAGTGCCCGGGAAAATGATCCATTCCATCAGCCGCTGCAACCCCGGGATGCCGAAAATCAGCATGCCCTGGTGCGCGATGCCTGGAATCACTTTGGAAAACGCCAGCCCGATGGAGAGTGCCGGCAGCACGAAAATGAAGCCCGCGATGGGTCCCGATACGCCGATATCGAAGAGCGCGCGCTTGCTGAAAATCGGCGAGCGCACTTTGATGAAAGCACCGAACGTTCCTAGTAGCGGAGAAGGAAGGAAGTACGGCAGGCTGGCGTCCACGCGATGGTACATGGCCGCCAGGTAGTGGCCGAACTCGTGCGCCAGCAGGATGCTGAGCAGCGTGAGCGAAAACGGCAAGCCCTGCAGCATAGCCGCGGGATGGTGCCAGAACCAGCCGTAGAGCGAAAAGGCGCGCTCTACGTCGAACGGCAAGTTGCGGTCGAAATCGATCTGCATGGCCGCCCCCACCGCCGTCGTGGTCAGCAGCGTGACCGCGAAGAGCAAGGTGTGCAGCCAATACCGGTCGCGCGTGCGCGGCAGCGGCCAGGCGTACCCGTCCCTCATACCGCTATCGGCATAAAGGGGGTACGAGGCAGGAGAAAATTCCTGGGAGGACACAATGAGCCGCTACTTCCCGCGGCATTTACTGCAACGTCTGTAATTCTTTACCGGGCTTAAAGCGGACGGCCTTTCCCGGTGGAATGGAAACTTCCGCGCCGGTGCGCGGGTTGCGGCCGATGCCGGTCTTGCGCGGTTTCACGTTGAACACTCCAAAGCCGCGCAGTTCGATGCGGTCGCCCTGCTCGAGCGCCTTTTTCATCGACTCAAAGACCGTCTCGACCGCCATCTCGGCTTTGGTTTTCGTAATTCCGGTCCGGTTTACGACTTCGTTTATGATGTCCAGCTTGATCAAAACATCCTCCTTGTCAGGGCATCCGATGCTTCGGGCGGCGCAGACCTAAATTTTTCGTACCGTTCAACCACATGATATGATTGAATTTATCCACATGTCAAGCGAGGTATTTCCGGGGCGCCCGGCGCCCGTCTCCAGCGAGGAATTCCGGCGCGCCTGCGGGCG
>CAZARO010001472.1:0-1565 GCA_964487165.1 uncultured Solibacteraceae bacterium
GTTGCCCATGGTGTTCGCAGTTTCGGTGGTGCTCCACATTCCGATCTGCTTTTTTCCCCCCGAGCCGTCCCCCTTCTGCTGGATATATTGCATACCCATGGCGCCGAACACGAACTCGATGTTCTCCTTCACGTTATCCTCGCCGGTGCCACCGCTCCAGCCGATCTTGGTTACGAAGACCTGCATGAAAGCGAACTGCAGGTACATTAGCAAGCTGCCGCCAGGCTTGCGGCTAATGATCATGATGCTGGGATAGTGTGCGCCCGCCACGTGCGCCCCGAATAACGGAGCGCTCGCCTGGTCCACGTCTTTTTCGATCACGATCTTTTCAAACTTAGCCTTGCCCGCGGAGGCGCCGCCTGTCCCCGATCCCGCGGTTGTCGCCTGGGTAACAGAAAATTGAAAGGTATTGATTTCCACGGCTTTCTTCTTGGACATATAGTCGTCCGTGGATTCCCCTTCCGGCTTAACGGCTTTGGAACTTAATTGTCCGCCCTGAGCGGCGGCCGGAAAATACAGAAAATTATCTTTTGCCATCGCAAACTCCTCCTCGTACTCTTACCATTTACTATTGCGGTTCCAATTCCCATGCTCGAGACGCCGGCACCGCTCTCCGTTCCGCGATTGCCTGGCGTCTCTACGGAAGCTCATTTAGGTTTGAGTTACCGGCGGGAACGTGGGCGTCGAACCCTTGATCTGGGGCACGGTCAATTCATTCTTGTTCGTGATCATGCTCCAATACTGCGGAATCGGCGTGTCCGCCTCGCCGCTTGGCAGTTGCCGGGTGTACTGCATACCCAGCGCGCCATACTTGAACTTGATGCTTTCCTTGACCGCTCCTTCACCGTCGCCGCCGCTCCAGGTGATGCTGGTCACGAATACCATGCGGAAAATAAACATCAAGAACAGCAGCGGGCTGCCGCCGGCTTTGCGGCAGGCCAGCATAATGGTGGGAAAGTGCGCACCCGCGCAGCAGGCGCCATACAGCGGGACGCTCGCCAAATCCACGGTCTTCTCAATACTGAACTCTTCGAAACTCGCCCTGCCCGCCGCGGAACCCGTGGACGACGAACCCGATGTTTCGGCGTGCGCGGAACCCATTTGGAACGAAAGTAACTCAAACGCGTTTAACTTCATAAACCACTTGTCCGTGGTCTCGCCCAGTGGTTTGGCAGCCGCGTCACTTAGTAACCCGCCTGTGGCGGCATCCGGAATCCAACAAAAATTGTCAACCATCTAATCTCCTCCTGTACTGATGCATTTAGCTCTACTGACACAGGTGCAATGCCGCATCAGAAATGCGTTGCGCCCGTTTCCTCTTACCGACGGACGCAACCCACCGGGAGGCGGTTGCGTCCATCGGCGAACTGTTCTGCCGGCGGGTACTATGCGGCGGGTGGCGGCAGATCCGCAACCAGGCGCATGGAGACGCTCAACTCATCCAGTTGGAAGTGTGGCTTGAGGAAGGCCACCGCGCGGTATGCGCCCGGCTTCCCGGGCACGTCCACCACGTCTACACGCGCTTCCGAAAGCGGGTGGCTGGCCTTGGCTTCTGCCGGTGCGCT
>CAZARO010001473.1:0-1565 GCA_964487165.1 uncultured Solibacteraceae bacterium
CAGTCCTACATGGTGAACGGTGTGCAGACGTTCTTCGGCGGCATGGCGGTGGAAGCGGTCGGCGGCGGCTGGGGCCTGGTCGATTTCCTGTTCCGCTCGGCCGAGCGCAATGCCATCCCGGTGCGCTACAACACCGGCCTGCGCAAGCTGACCCAGAACCGCAAGGGCGGGATCACCGGCGTCACCGTGTTCGGCCCCGACGGCTACGAGGACATCGCGGCAAGATCCGTCGTGCTCGCCTGCGGCGGCTTCGAGGCCGATCCGGAAATGCGCGTCCGCTACTACGGTCCCGGCTGGGAAATCCTGAAGAGCGTGGACTCAGGCGAGAATTGGAGCGTGTTGGACAGCGGGCCGCCTCCTTTCCCTGATCCTGGTGGAACTAACTTTCTGCTGGCCGTCAGCCCAACCTCTCCTTCGACAGTCTACACCGGCTATTTCTATCGTGAACTCCCGAGCGGACATCTGGCGAAGAGCACCGACGGAGGCGTCACCTGGAATGCGGTCGATGCCGGCCTGACTTTCGTCGATGTGCGCGCGGTGGCCATCGGCCCGGTGATCCCGTCCACGATTTACGCCGGAATGAGCGGCTTGTCCTCCGCCATACCTCTTTTCCGGAGCGCCGACGGCGGCGCAACCTGGAACAGCTTCGCCCAATTCGACCTTAGTGGTTCCAACTGGTACGGTTGGATCAGTGTGCTTCTGCTCGACCCGGCAAATCCCAAATCGATTTACGCCGCGGCGAACGACGACGTTGGCTACCATGCCGTGTTCAAAACTGAGGATGGCGGAGCGAACTGGACTTCGCAAAGCCCCGAGCCTTTCGCGGCCCAAAATACTACCGTGATGGCGTTCGACACGGCCGATTCGAACACCATCTACCTCGGAGAATACGAGGGGACTGGCGACGGCGACGCTATTTTGGTCAAGAGTACTGACGGAGGCTCTACCTGGACCCAGTCGTATTATTTTGACATCGGCCCGGTGAATGCGCTGGCCACCGTCCCGGGAAATGGGGCTGCCTTGTATGTGGGAACTCCCGAAGGAGTCTTCCAGAGTACGGATGGCGGGGCGAGCTGGAGTAATATCGGCCTGAGCATGGGTGTGAGTGCGCTGGCGTTAGATCCCGGCGACCCCAACACGATCTATGCCGCCGCCGGAGGTGCCACTTACTTCAGTTCGGGCTTTCAAGGTCTTTTCAAGAGCACGGACGGTGGCGCAAGCTGGACGCCTATCGATAACGGGCTCGACCGCGTGCTCGCCTCGCGCTCCACTGTAACCGCCATCGCCTTTGCTCCCGGCAACAGCAGCACCGTGTACGTGGCGACGTCCGGAAGCGGCGTCTATAAAAGCCTCGACGCCGGCGCCAACTGGGCGCCGTTGAATAAAGGTTTGACTAACCTCGACGTGCGCCTGCTGGCGATTACCTCGAATGCGCTTTATGCCGTCACCTCGTGTGGTATCTTCCAAGCGGTCGAGGATGGCTCTGACCCGACCCGGCGGCCGCCCCGCTAGAAGCGAGAGCAACGCAGCCAATATCGCCGTGTAGTGATTTTGGAGACCTGAGA
>CAZARO010001474.1:0-1556 GCA_964487165.1 uncultured Solibacteraceae bacterium
ACCGGCACTTCGTCATTGTAGCGGCGGCGGAGCTCCGGGTCGAGGTCGATATCGAGTTCCTCGTAATCGAAATCGGCGCGGCGGCGTGCTTCGGCGAGCACTCGCTTGGCATCGTCGCAGAGACAGCAGCCGGCACGCGTGTAGAGAGTGACGTGCGGCTTCATCACCAGGAGAGATCTTTGCGGCGCCAGTAGCGCTGGCGCGTTCCCATCAGGAAAATCAGAATGATTCCCATGATGAAGCCGCCGATGTGCGCGAAAAATGCCGTGCCGCCCTGCGACCCGCCCTGCGCGGCCTCACCAAGGCTGCCATAGCCGCCGAAAAGCTGCATGGCGAACCAGTAGATCAGCATCAGCCAGGCGGGCACGTCGAACGTGAAGATGAGAATGAACCAGGTGAGCATCTTGACTTCGGAGCGCGGGAACTTCACCAGGTACGCACCCATCACGCCGGCGATGGCGCCGCTCGCGCCCACCATGGGAACGCGCGAGTAGGGGTCGATCACCACCTGCGCCAGCCCGGCGGTGACTCCGCACAGCAGATAGAACAACAGGTACTTGAAATGGCCCAGGATGTCTTCCACGTTGTCGCCGAATACCCACAGGAACAGCATGTTGCCGAGGACGTGCAGCCAGCCGGCGTGGAGGAACATGTGGGTAATGAGGTTTTCGGCGTGGAAATAGTACGGCCGCAGGCTGTACAGGTGCATGAAATGGTTGTACGAGTACGGGTCAAGCCACACTTCGTGGAAGAACACCATCATATTGATGGCGATCAGCAGCACGGTAACGATGGGCCGGGAGTAACTCGGCTGTGTGACCTTGATGGGGAACATTAGATTAGCGTTTTATGTGGCCCACGAGGCCGCCGCGCGGGTGGCGAAGTCGGCCTGCGAGCGCCTTTCCGCGCGCGCCATGAGGCTGCGGATTTCGCCCACCCCCCGAATGCCGCTACGGGCCCCCAGCGCGGTACAGTTCAGGGCCGCCATGGCGTTGGAAAACTCGAGCGCTTCGAGCATCGGCATTTCCTGCAAAACAGAATAGCAGAACGCCCCGTGGAACACGTCGCCGGCGCCTGTGGTATCGATGCAATCCACCACGTAGCCGGGAGCGTAGAAGAATCGGCCCTCGGCGCGTGCCAGGGCGCCATGCGACCCCAGAGTCATGGCCGCCACTTTCATGCCGTATTCCTCCTGCAGGGTTTGGAGCGCGCGAAAGGGATCGGTACGGCCAGTCCAGGCGCTGGGAAATTCGGAACTGGCCACCAGGTAGTCGACGAACGGCAGCACGCGGTCGAAGCCGTGGTAAATGGTATCCACATCCACGGTGACGGGGATGCCGTGCTGGTGCGCGATGCCCGCCGCGCGCGCTACCGCGGCGGTATCGTGGCCGTCGATGTGCAACAGGCGCGCGCAGGTGATCTGCTCCGGAGTAATCTCGGCGGGCTCCAGCGTGAGGCAATCGGGGCGGCTCCAGAAGACCGTGCGCTCGCCGCTGGAGCGGTCGACGATGATGTAGGCCGATTGATTGGGGCAGCCCTTGCGCCGCTGCACGTGA
>CAZARO010001475.1:0-1543 GCA_964487165.1 uncultured Solibacteraceae bacterium
CTATACTAGCCGTGACTGTACCGTCGTAGGGGGTTTTACCTAAAGTTTTTCCAAAAGCAGAACAGACCGATTCGGTCACCGCCGTAGGCCGGCGCAGCAGGGAACGGTTTACAAGTGGCGCGATCGTTGGTATATAATTGAGTACCTAGGTGTTACGGCGGACTATGACGGGGGTTTGGGTGGGCTCGGCACACTGAGGTGAGGCCAGTTTGGCGGAATATCTGGCAAATTCGCAATCGGCTCGGACCCCTGCGGCAGTTTTGTGGCGCAACACTCTAGCCCAGGTACCGACCGTTTTTGGCCGTCTCGCCTTCCTAGCCTCCCTACGCGACAAAGTCCGTGGAAGATACAGTCACGAGGCCTTGCTGCGCATATTGGGTCCGGAAGAGACCGACCGTGCTCTCTGTAACAGCCACCATCAGGTATTCTCGGAATGGTTGCGCTTCAGCCTGTCGGAGCAGAAGGCCGACCTGGATGAGTACCTGAACACCGCCGGAACTTCGCGCGAAGCCTTCGATTACCACCACCTGGTGCCGCCGACGGCGCGCGATGTGGAGCGCCAGCTCTACCTCACGGATTTGGAGACTTTGCTGGAATTATTGAAGTACGAGCATGGCGACGCTTTTTCGATTCCAGGAGCATAGCCACTCCGGCCACCTGGCCGACGACGTCAATATCTGAATTGTCGAAAAGCGTCGGCGCCTGTTGCGCCGCCGGGTGCGGTTCGAGCAGCAGGCGTCCGCCGACACGGCTGCACCAGCCCACACGATATCCGTCGCGATGCTCCAGAAAATATATCGGCCGGTCAAACTCGCTGGTCCACCCGTCAGCCGCTATTTTTCGCCGATTTTGGTCGATTAACACCAGCGATCCCGGCTGGAGCACCGGATACATGGACCAATCCGCCATCCCCACCAAGCCGTAATGGAGGTGCCGCTGCTCCAGCCCGGGTAGAAAACTCAGCGGCATTTTCCCCCATCGGCGCACCATTTGGCTCAAAAATGTCGTCTTATTCAAGTCGATTTCGCGATCCAGCGAAGGCGGTACCGCGATAGCGCTCTCCGCCGTGAAGTGGACGGCGTGGGTTTCCTCCAGGCGAATCTGCAGGGCGTCGGACGGCAACAGTTCCATGGGAACGCCGTACCAGCGGAGCACTTCCTTCCAGTCGAGCCGGTATATTGCGCACAGCGTGTACAGACGATAGATGGTGGGCAGCGTTCCTTTATTCTCGATATCGGCCAGACGGCTGAGCGCCACCGCGAACTCTTCGCTGTTGCGCCGCTGGGCGATCTTCTGGCTCGCCTCCACCACATCGCGGTAGGTCAAGCGCAATCGCTCGCGTGCCTGCCTGAGCTTTTCGCCGGGGCGCTCCATGTTATGATCCTCGCTTAAGACGCGGCCTTTCCAGCCGCACGGATTATAGCCCGCAGCCGGCATCGCTGCAAGGAAAAAATGCCGGTTTTGTTCCGAAAACGGAACATGGGCCAAAAAGCGGAGAAAACAGCGGCGTGAAAACGATCGTGGCAATCTCGGGGGCGAGCGG
>CAZARO010001476.1:0-1542 GCA_964487165.1 uncultured Solibacteraceae bacterium
TATATCATCTGGCCGGAGCTGGCCTCGCTCAATTTTTTCGGCAGTGTGGTCGCCTGGGGCTTGCTGATTCCCCTGCTGATCTTTTTCCTGGGACCGCAATTGCAGGCCTACCTGCCTGCTACTCCCACCGACGCGAGCTGGCTTGGACTTGCCAACAGTGTCTGGCGCTTTATCGTCCGGCCTATCGCGGTAGGCAGCATGATGGTGGGCACTTGTTACACCCTGTTCAAGATGCGCAAGAACCTCATCGCCGGCCTGGCGAAAGCCTTCTCGGAACTGAAGGGAAGCGCCGTGGAGCCGGAATCGGTCAGCCGCACGGAGCGTTACATGAGCTCCAAAACGGTGTTCGGACTCATAGGCGTCACGTTCCTGCTGATGTGCGTGCTTTACATCTATATGTCGGGACTGATTGGCGGCGCCATCGCGGCGGCGATTGTGATGCTCATCGTCGGCTTCTTCTTCGCCACCGTGTCGGGATACCTGGTGGGCGTGATCGGCTCGTCGAACAATCCCATCTCCGGGCTGACGCTGTCCACGCTGGTGATCGCCGCGCTGCTGATGGTGACGCTGGGAGTCTCCGGCACAGGCGGCGTAGTAGCGGTGCTGGCGGTGGCGGCGGTGGTGTGCGTATCGTCGGCCGTCGCGGGCGAACTGCTGCAGGATTTCAAAGTCGGTTACATTCTGGGCGGCACGCCGCGCTCCATTCAGATTGTCGAGTTGATTGCCGTAGTGGTGGCCAGCAGCGTGATGTATTTCCCGCTGCTCTGGCTGCACCTGGGCAACATCCACAAGGGCGGCATCGGCTTTGGCGACCGCGAATTGTCCGCGCCGCAGGCGGGCCTGATGGCGTCCCTGGCGCAAGGCATTGTGGGCGGAGATATGGCCTGGCCGCTGGTGATCACCGGCATTTTAATGGGCTTCGCCATGATCCTGTTTCGGGTGAAGAGCCCCATGCTGGTGGCCATCGGGATGTACCTGCCGATCTCCATCACTTCCGCCATTTTCGTGGGCGGTATGATTCGGTGGTTTACCGACGTCCTGCGCAAGCGGGCGCAATGCAACGGCGCGCAGTCGGCGCGCGTGGAGAATGTCGGGGTGTTGGTAGCTTCCGGACTCATTGCCGGGGAAGCTTTGGCTGGACTGGTCACCGGCTGGTTCAATTACAAGTACGGGAAACTGCCGGCGGTATTCGATCCGGAAAGGGGCTTTCTGGGGCACTTCGACGCGTCGTATCTGGCCGGCATTCTGGTGATGGCGCTGATTGCTTTCGCGTTGATTCGCATCCCCCTGGCCAACGCGGGCGATCCCAATGAGCCGGCGCCGCCCGCCGCTATCATGTGATAGGTCAAGTAAGAGAGACCATGGCGCTGACAGACGAAGACAAAGCTTGGCTGGCAGGGCGGTTCGAGGCCGGCGGCCTCGAACTCCGCGGCGGCCTCGGCGTACTTGAGGAGTCGCTCTTCATAATCACGGCGCCGGCCGCTGGCGGCCAGCTTGGGAAAGATCTCGCCAGCGTAGACGGCCGTGACGTCCAGGTCGGAC
>CAZARO010001477.1:0-1540 GCA_964487165.1 uncultured Solibacteraceae bacterium
TGCCGCTGTCAGCGACTGGTTGTTGTTCGACGCCAAAGCGCCCGCCGATGCCACCAGGCCCGGCACGACAACGTCGACAGCCCGACCAGTACCAGCCAGGCCCACCAGGTTTGCCACCACGCCGGCTGGATGAGGAAGTGCAGCGTGGCCGGCTGGGTGCTCCACGCGCCGCCGCCGTTGCGCGCCAGCACCTCGAAGGTGTAATTGCCGGGCGCCAGATTGGCATAGCGTGCTTCCCCTTGCGTATCCTCCACCCAGTCGCGGTCGATATTGGACAGGCGATACCGATAGGTGCGGCGGCGATTGTCGAACAGCACCGGCGCGGTGAAGCGGACCGCCAGATACTGGTCGGTATAGGGGACGGTTGTGGCGGCATTCAGTTGCATGGCGGTGTGGCCGAGTTGGGCGCCGGTGACGGTTACCGTCGGCGGCGCCACCGGCGGATGCGGCTGGCGCCGGAAGTGCGAGATGCCTCGGCTCGTGCCGATCCACACGCTGCCGTCGGCGTCGGCCAGGAATGCGCGGCTGTCGCAATCGTCCCAAACCAGCCCGTCCGCCTGGCCGTAATGGCGCAATTGGCCAGCGCTCAGGACTTCGACGCCTTTATCGCTCCCGTACCAGATAGACCCGTCGGCGCCGGTGCCCATGAAGTCGGAGCTCAGCCCGGCGGGAAACGCGGTCTGCTCCACCTTCCAGCCCCGTCCGGTCCACGTCACATGCGAAACTCCGACGGTGTCGCCGTACCCCACCCAGAGGCCGCCATCGAGGCCGGCGGTCAAGGGCGAGACTTTGTCCCGCAGCAGCCCGTCGGCGGTGGTGAGGCGGGTCCACTGCCCGTGCTGGTAGCACAGCAGGCCGTGCGTCCCCGAGATCCATACGCGCCCTTGCCGGTCTTCGGCGATCTGGTAGTAGTGCTCGTCTTTAGCCTGCGCGGGCACCGCCTGGCGGACGAATTTCGGCGTGTCCGCGCCGGCGGGCGACGCGCTCCGATAGATCGCGCCCTGATTGGAGGTCCACACAAAGCCGTCGCGGTCCACGAAGACCTGCGGCGCATAGGGCTTCTTGCCCTCCAGCAGGACATTCCCGGCGCGTCCCGTCGCCCCATCGATGCGGAACAGGCCGTCGTTCCCGGTGCCCACCCACACGGAGTTGTCGCGGGAGTGTGCCAGCGAGAGAATCATCTGGCCCGCGAATTCCGGCCGCACCGTCCAGTGAAGCGGAGACTCCGATCCGCCGCGCGCGAAGGCGAGGCCGGACCTGGTGCCCACCCACAGAGTGCCGGCGCCATCGCGGTGGATGGCCCAAATGGCATCGTTCGGCAGGCCCTCCGGCGTGCCCCAGTTCTCCCATTCGGAGTATCCCAGCCAGCGCGCCAGGCCGAGTCCCGCCAGTCCTACCCAAAGCGATCCTTCGCGGTCCGCCAGGATGGCGCCCACGTCGGTGCTCAGCAGCCCGGAGCGTTGGTCGATCAGGCGCCACCGCTTTCCATCCCATTGGCTCAGGCCCAGGGGAGTGGAGGCGACCACGTCGCCGTTCCACG
>CAZARO010001478.1:0-1538 GCA_964487165.1 uncultured Solibacteraceae bacterium
GGTGGTGCGCACCAGTTATCGCGTCGGCGAGGCGAAGTACACGCGGGAAGCGTTCGCCTCGGCTGTGGATCAGGTGATCGCGCTGCGCATATCGACCACGGCCGCTGAGGGCATGAGCTTGACGCTTGGGATCGACAGCCCACAATCGCACACGCGGTCCGAAGCGGCCGGTGACGGCGATCTGCTGCTCAGCGGGAAGGCGCCCTCGCACATGGTTTACGCACCAGTGAGCCCCGACGATGGGGTGCACTACGATTCGGCGGAAGGCAAAGGCATGCGGTTCGCGTCTGCGGTCCGCGTGATCTGCGAAGGCGGCGCAGCGCATGCAAACGGCCAACGGCAGCGCGTCGAAGGCGCTAAGGCGGTGACGGTACTGGTGGCCGCGCGCACAGGCTATCGCGGATTCGATCGCGATCCCGACCTGTCGGCCGATGCCGTCGCGGCGGCGTGCCGGCAACAGCTCGATGCCGCGCTGCGCAAGCCCTACGCGGCGTTGCGCAGCGCCCACGTGGAAGACCATCGCAAGCTTTTCCGCCGCGTGTCGCTCGATTTGCCCAAGCTGGGGTCGCCCGGCATGGACACCGCCGAGCGCCTGGCGGCGTTTGCCGGGAAGCCCGATCCGGATCTGGTGGCGCTGTACTTCCAATTCGGCCGCTATCTGCTGATCGCGAGCTCGCGGCCGGGGTCGCAGCCGGCCAATCTGCAGGGCATCTGGAACGAGTTGGTGCGTCCGCCGTGGAATTCCAACTGGACGGCCAATATCAACATCGAAATGAATTATTGGCCGGCGGAGACCTGCAATCTGGCGGAGTGCCACGAGCCGCTCTTCGACCTGATCGAAGATCTGAGCCGCAACGGGGCGCAGACGGCCAAGGTCAACTACGATTGCCGCGGCTGGGTGTCGCACCACAACATCGATCTCTGGCGGCAATCCGCGCCGGTGGGCGAATTCGGCATCGGCTCGCCCACCTGGGCCAACTGGACGATGAGCGGGCCCTGGCTCTGCGCACACCTGTGGGAACATTACGCCTTCAGCGGAGACGCCGCGTTCCTGCGCACGAAGGCCTGGCCGCTGATGAAAGGCGCGGCGGAATTCTGCCTGGATTGGCTGGTGGAGGACAAGTCCGGGCGCCTGACCACCTGCCCTTCGGAGTCCACCGAAAACGATTTCACCGCGCCGGACGGCCGCACCGCGCAAACCAGCGACGGCTGCACCATGGACATGGCGCTCATCGGCAAGCTGTTCTCGCATTGCGAAGAAGCGTCGCGAATCCTCGCGGTCGACAGCGAATTCGCCGCGAAATTGAAGGCCGCACGGGCGCGCTTGATACCGTTTCAAATCGGCAAGTACGGCCAACTGCAGGAATGGTCCAAGGATTTCGTGGAGCACACACCCGGACAGCGCCACATGTCGCACATGTACCCTCTCTATCCGGGAAACGCGATCACGCCGCGCGGCACGCCGGAACTGGCGCAAGCTGCGCGGGTTTCGCTGGAGCGGCGCCTGGCGGCCGGCGGTGCGTACACAGGCTGGAGCC
>CAZARO010001479.1:0-1191 GCA_964487165.1 uncultured Solibacteraceae bacterium
TTGATGGCGTCCCGGTTGCCGTTCACCACGAACTCCTCGATGCCGTCTGTAAAATAGCCCGGAGCGCCGAATCCCCACAGGCGCGGCGAGTTGGTCTCGTTTTCGGTGAACAGCAACTCCGGATCGTCCTGGGCGTACAGCCAGCGCCGTCCGTAGTAAGGCTCGTCCAATTGGATGCCGCCCGATCCGCAGTGCAGTTCCGGCCGCTCGTCGGTATATCCCCACGACCAGCGATTGCGAAACCACACCGTGGGCAGCACGTGCAGCGTGGCCGCCTGCGGACCGCGATTGTGGACCGTCACGCGGACCAGAATATCTTCCGGCGCCGCCTTGGCGTACTCTACGAAGACGTCGAAATAGCGGCCCTCCGCGAACACTCCGGTGTCCAGCAGCTCGTACTCGGGATCGCCGCGCGAACGCCGGCGGTTTTCGTCCAGCAGGCGGTCGTACGGAAATTCGGCCTGCGGATACTTGTACAGGCATTTCATGTAGGAGTGGGTCGGAGTGCTGTCGAGGTAGAAGTACTGCTCCTTGACGTCTTCGCTGTGGTTGCCCTCGTTGCCGGAGAGGCCGAAGAGGCGTTCCTTGAGGATGCGGTCGCGGCCGTTCCACAGCGCCAGCGCGAAACAGATGCGCTGGTGCCGGTCGCAGATACCGGCCAGTCCGTCCTCGCTCCAGCGGTAGGCGCGCGAGCGCGCATGGTCGTGCGGAAAGTACTCCCAGGCCGATCCGTCCGCGCTGTAGTCTTCGCGCACGGTGCCCCACGCCCGCTCGCTGAGGAACGGACCCCAGCGGTTCCAATAGGCACGGCGTGCCCGCAGCTCTTCCAGGCGGACGCGTTCGGCGATCACCAAGTGGGGCGGACCCCCTGGTCCGCAGCCGACCCCCCGGTCGGCTTGCTTGCCGTGTGCCGGGAGCGGGACGGGGGCGTCCCGCGCGGACCAGGGGGTCCGCCCCACCAGTTGCGACAAGCGGATGTCATCAGACGACCATCATACGATGGTCCGGGCAGTCCAGTTCGATGGCCTCGTAAAGATGATCCACCAGGTCTAACCCGTGCTTGGCCAGAAACGGCAGGATGGAGTAGAGGCGCTCCTGCAAGTGGCGCTCGGGATAAATCAGGCCGTAGAGAGAGGCCGCGTCGCTGCGCGCGCGATCGTCGCGGCGCATGGCTTCACGCCCGGCTTTGGC
>CAZARO010001479.1:1201-1533 GCA_964487165.1 uncultured Solibacteraceae bacterium
TTCGATTTTGGAGAGCTGATAGGCGATTTTGCGTCTCCCGCGGTCGAGTGCGCGCTCGAGCGTGGCGTCGAAGGCGGACAGGTTGCCGCGCAGCCGTTCGATGGCCTGTTCCACCGCTTTGCCGGTCTCGGCGAGTGCCCCATGCAGCGTCGGCGGCACCAGGCCGCCGGCGATGCGCTCGCGCAGCGGGTCTTCCCCATGGTAGAAATCGGGCAGCGACAGGCGGTAGCGGTTCAGCAGCTTCTCGCTGTGCTGGTCCAAAATGGTGAATCCGGTGCGCGGCACCACCACCGGCATGCGTCCCAGTATGGTGCGGTAGAGCACTTCGGATT
>CAZARO010001480.1:0-1533 GCA_964487165.1 uncultured Solibacteraceae bacterium
CAAGCTTACTGGTTCACGCACCTCAGCGTCATCACCGAATTGAACACCTGGGACGCCTTCAATCCCGGTCACCTGGACCAGCACCTGTATCCTTTCTACCAGCGCGCTCTGGACAGCGGCGACCTCACGCGCGAACAGGCGCGCGAATTGCTGCAATGCTTCTGGGTGAAGTTCAACAACCAGCCGGCGCCGCCCAAGGTGGGCGTCACCGCCGCCGAGAGCGGCACCTATACCGACTTCTGCAACATCAACACCGGCGGTCTCAGGCCCGACGGCTCCTGCGGCGTGAACGAGCTGAGCTATCTGGTGCTCGAAGTGATCGACGAGATGCGCCTGCTTCAACCCTCGTCCAATCTGCAGCTCAGCAAGAAGAATCCCGACCGCTTTCTCAAACGCGGTCTGGAAATCGTGCGCAAAGGCTGGGGCCAACCCTCCCTCTTCAACGCCGACATGGTGGTGGAGGAACTGCTGCGACAGGGCAAATCGATCGAGGACGCGCGCGCCGGCGGCACCTCCGGCTGCGTGGAGACGGGGGCCTTCGGCAAGGAGGCGTACATCCTCACCGGCTACTTCAATCTGCCAAAAGTTCTCGAGCTCGCCTTGCACAATGGCCTGGATCCGCGCACCGGGAAGATGGTGGGGATCGAGAGCGGAGATCCCCTCGCATTCCAGTCCTATGACGACGTGGTGGCCGCGTTCCGCAAGCAGTTGCATTACCTGATCGACGTGAAGATCCGCGGCAATAACGCCATCGAACGGATGTACGCGCGCAATATGCCGGCGCCGTACCTCTCGCTGCTGGTGGATGACTGCATCGCCAAGGGCGGCGACTACAACGGTGGCGGCCCGCGCTACAACACCACCTACATCATGGGTGTGGCGCCGGGCACCTGCACCGACAGCCTGGCGGCCATCAAGTACCACGTCTTCGACCAGCGCCACCTGAGCATGGCCGATCTGCTGGCGGCCTTGCGCGACAACTTCGAGGGCCACGAGAAGACGCGCCTGATGTTGTGGAACAAGACTCCGAAATACGGCAATGACGATGCCTACGCCGATGAGATTCTGGCGCAGGTTTTCAATATGTTCTTCGATGAAATCAACGGCCGGCCCAATACCAAGGGCGGGTCGTATCGGGTCAACTACCTCTCCACCACGTGCCACGTTTACTTCGGTTCGGTGACGGGGGCGACTCCCGACGGCCGGAAAGCCTGGGAACCGCACTCCGACGGCATTTCGCCGGTGCAAGGCGCTGACCGGAAGGGCCCCACGGCAGTTATCAAGTCAGCCGCCAGGATGGACCACGCCCGCACCGGCGGCACCTTATTGAACCAGAAGTTCACGCCCAAGATCGTGGAAGGGCCCGAAGGGATCGACCACATGGCGCACCTGGTCCGGTCCTACTTCAAGCTCGATGGCCATCACATCCAGTTCAACGTGGTGACGGCCGAAACTCTGCGCGCAGCGCAGGCGCATCCCGAGAAGCACCGCGACCTGATCGCGCGTGTCGCCGGCTATAGCGACTACTTTTGC
>CAZARO010001481.1:0-1532 GCA_964487165.1 uncultured Solibacteraceae bacterium
TCACCGCGCGCACGGCATCCACCACTTCGGATTCGGCCGAGCTTTTTAGTACATATCCGCGGGCGCCGGCCTTGAGGGCGCCCAGCAGGTAGGCCTCATCGGCCTGAACGGTGAGGATCACGATCTGGGTGTCGGGCAAAATCTGGGAAATCTGCCGGCCGGCTTCAATCCCGTTGAGGTTCGGCATGGCGATATCCAGAATCACCACGTGCGGCCGTTCGCGCTGCGCCAGGGAGATAGCCTCGCGGCCGTCGCACGCCTCCGCGATCACCTCGAGGCCCGGTTCGCGCTCCAGAAGTGTGCGCAAACCTCTCCGTATGATGGCGTGATCGTCGGCGATGAGAATTCGAATGGGCCCCATGGCGATACCAAAGGTGAGATTCGACTCCCATGTTACGCCAACCGCCTTGACATCGGTATCCTCTGCTGACAGTATTTTCGTAGCGATTTCTAGCTACATCGGTTTTTACAAGAAACTCCTCCGATGACGGTATGGGCTGAAACGTGAGCGTGTCCGTACGATAAAGATTGCAAGCCAATGCTGCCATCAAACTGTGACCTCTCACGCGAAGCCATCGACCGGCTCCGGCAGTTCGACACCTGCACTCTATCCAACGCCATCGAGCGATTGAACCTGCGCCCCCGCAACGAAGGTTTTATTATCGGCGCGGTCACCTGCCGGTTCCCACAGCTGGCGCCCGTGATGGGCTACGCTGTCACCGCCAGGATGCGGTCATCCGCGACTCCGGTCAACGGGAAATGCTATCACGAGCACCCGGACTTTTGGAAATACATTGCCAGTATTTCCGGTCCGCGAATTCTGGCGATCCAGGATGCCGATCACGCGCCGGGAGTGGGCGCGCTGCTGGGAGAAGGCTGGGCGAGGATCTCACGCGCCTTGGGCTGCGTGGCCTGCGTGACCAACGGGGCTGTACGGGACCTTAAGGGAATTGAGGCGCTCGGGTTTCAGATCTTCGCCGGCAATGTCTCGGTTTCGCACGCCTACGCGCACGTGGTGGATTTCGGAGATCCCGTGGAGATTGGCGGCTTGCGTATTTCGCCCGGCGACCTTTTACACGGCGATCTGCACGGCGTCCACATGATTCCGAAGAGCGCCGCCCCCGGCCTGGCCGCGATCGCCGAAGAGGTTCTGCGCGAGGACCGGGAGTTGTTCGCGCTGACCGAACGCAAAGACTTTTCGGTAGCTACTCTCTCCGCCAAGGTGGAGGGCACTAACAAGCATCTTTTATGAGACTGAGAATTGCGGCGCTTCTCGCGCTGATTGCATGCCTCGGCGGGTGTTCCAGAACCGAGTCCGTGCATGCCGGAAACGGGAGCGGGCCCGAAGTCATCCCCACAGTGGGAGTGACAGCCGTCACGCGCAAGCCGATGATGCGGCAACTCACGGTGTCCTCGGAATTAGTGCCATACCAGGAGACCGACGTCTTCGCTAAGGAATCGGGCTATGTGAAGGATCTGCTGGTGGACTACGGCGGCCGTGTGAAGAAGGGCCAGTTGATGGCCGTGCTCGA
>CAZARO010001482.1:0-1525 GCA_964487165.1 uncultured Solibacteraceae bacterium
CTTCAAGCGCAGCATGAGATCGCCCAGGTGGTCGGACATAATCGGGTCCACCATGGTAGTGGGCTCATCATATAGGATGCACTGGGGCTGCGCGGCGAGGGCCCGCGCGATGGCCACCGCCCGCTTATAGCCCGTCGAGAGGTCCGTAGGGTAGGTATCTTTCGCCTCCGCGATGTCCACCATCTGCAGCAGGCCATCGACCACGTCTTCCTTATTCTGCGCGTCGTAATCCTGCCGCAATTCCAGCGAGAAGAGGACGTTCTCGCCCACCGTCAGGGAGTCGAAGAGGGCGCCCGATTGAAACACCATGGTCACTTTCTTGCGAATGCGGCGCATTTCGGCCTCGTCGTAATCCGTAACGTCCTCATGGCCCACTATGACGCGGCCGCTATCGGGCTTGAGGAAGCCCATGATGTGGGAAAGCGTGACCGATTTGCCCACGCCGCTGCGGCCAATGATGGCAACGGTTTCGCCGGGATTGACGTAAAAATTGGAGTCGACCAAAACCGGCCGGTCGAACGTCTTATAAACGTGGCGGAATTCAATATAGTGCGGGTAGGAATCACCGTTCATAAGTGGCCCAGTCCTCGGGGGTGTTAACATTTTGAAAATAAGAGACTTCTGGAATCGGCCAAGTAACCGTGCGGACTTCTTCGAGAGCCATCGCGATCTTGCGGACTCCGCGCGCGAACGCCGCGTACAGGCCCTGCCGCGAGCCGCGATGGTAGACCGCGCAGAGCGGTTCCAGGCGGCCGGACGGCCCTGCGGGTATCAGCGCGTCTCCGCCGCACGCGTCGGCGGCATCCAGCAGTTGCCCCAGGAACCCGGCCGAAAGCCGCGGCATGTCGCAAGCCACAATCAGGTTCCAGTCCGCCTGGGTCTGTTGCAGCGCGGTAAGAATTCCGCCCAGGGGACCTTCTCCGGCATAAATGTCGGGCGCAATGGAGTAGCCCAGGTGACCGTGGCGGCTGACGCTGCCCACCAGTACCACGTTTCCCGCGGCGGTCCGGACGGCCTCCGCCACGGACTGCGCCAACGTGGTACCGTGAAAAGGCAGCAAGGCTTTGTCCCGGCCCATGCGAGAGCTGTTCCCTCCTACCAGCACATACCCGGCCCGGCTGCTCACAGGGAAATGATACCATCGGAAGTACAGGGTAAGGTCCGTGTCCTCCCCTTGGCATTCGCCGAGGAATGTCTTATACTGAGGTGCCAAACATTTTGAGGCGTTTTTGTTTTAGACTAGGACTTGGGCTGGTAATCGTGGCGGGCCTCCATGCCGCCGACCAGCCGGATCGGCCCCGGCAAATTGTCAGCGTGGTGCGCGCCGATCCGCGCACCGGCAAGCTGGTGAGAAGCGTGATTGTGACTGCAAAGCCTGTCGCCGCCCGCAAGGCCGCCGAGGGTGCTGTTGGCTCTCGCGGAATTAACGAAGCGGTTGACGCCATCGCTGCCACGCAATCATTGCCGCCTCAGCTGGTTCATTCCGTCATTCAAGTCGAGAGCAATTATAATTCCCTGGCGGTAT
>CAZARO010001483.1:0-1523 GCA_964487165.1 uncultured Solibacteraceae bacterium
TTACGGATTCACCACCCGATTAGAGGACGTGGAGAAGTTTTTCGATGTTTGAAGTCACCATAGAAGAGACTTTCGCTGCCGGCCATGCGCTGCGCAATTATCACGGGAAGTGCGAGAACGTTCACGGACACAACTACCGCTGCCAGGTGACCCTGGAAGGCGCGGAACTGGACGATATCGGACTGCTGGTGGATTTCGTGGAGCTGAAGCGCGTGGTACACGGCGTGCTCGACCGCATGGACCACCAGTGGCTCAACGATTTTCCGCCCTTCGACGTGTTGAACCCCTCGGCGGAGAACATGGCGCGGTATATCTACCAGCAGGTGGTGGAAGGATTGAAGGTGCGGGAGGGAGTGCGGGTGGGGCTGGTGCGGCTGTGGGAGACGGATACGTCGCAAGCCACGTACCGGCCATAAGGAAACCGCTCCCCGCGAGAGCACCCCGCAGGGAGCGGCGGAAACTATTGGTTACTTGCCGTAGTAAGCGGCGTTGCGGGCGGTGAAGTCGGCCCATTTCTCCGGCAGATCGTCGAGGGCGAAGATGGCGGAGACCGGGCAGACCGGAACGCAGGCGCCGCAATCGATGCACTCTACCGGATCGATGTAGAGCAGCTCCGCCTCCGCGTGATTGGGTTCATCCTTTTTAGGATGAATGCAATCCACCGGGCAGGCGTCGACGCAGGCGGTGTCTTTGGTTCCAATACAAGGTTCTGCTATTACGTAGGCCATAGCGTAAGGTTATCCCAGGTACATATTCATAGCACAGCGGGCAGGGAAAAACAAACGCAAGTTGCAAAACGTACAGCGGGGCACGAAACTGGAGAGGATGAACGCCAAAGTACGCAAGGCCGTCTTCCCCGCCGCGGGATTGGGCACGCGATTTCTCCCGGCTACCAAAGCGCAGCCCAAGGAGATGCTGCCCATCGTGGACAAGCCCATCATCCAATACGGGGTGGAGGAGGCAATCCAGTCGGGGATTCAGAACATCATCATCGTCACGGGGCGAGGCAAGAGCGCCATCGAAGATCATTTCGATGTCAGCTTCGAGCTCGAAAACCTGCTCGAGAATCGCGGCAAGAAGGAACTGCTGGCGATTGTGCGCAACATCTCCGACATGATCAACGTGTCGTACGTGCGCCAGAAGGAGGCGCTGGGACTGGGCCACGCAGTCCTGCGCGCTTCCACCTTGGTGGGTGAGGAACCGTTCGCGGTGGTGCTGGCGGACGACGTTATCGAAGCCGAGACACCCTGCCTGCGGCAACTGCTCGACGTGTACGGCTTTTTCGGCGCCCCGGTGCTGGCGGTGATGGAAGTTCCGCCGGAGAGCATTTCGTCCTACGGGGCAATTGACGCCGAGCCGGTATCGCACAACGGAACCAAGGACCGCGTCTTCCGCATCCGCAGCCTGGTGGAGAAGCCCAAGCCGGAAGACGCGCCCTCGAACCTGGCAATCATCGGGCGCTACGTGCTGACACCGGAAATCTTCGAATCCCTGGAGGCGATCGATCCCGGCTCGGGCGGCGA
>CAZARO010001484.1:0-1522 GCA_964487165.1 uncultured Solibacteraceae bacterium
TAAGCGGTCTGCTCCACTTGCGGATCGAGCGAGACGGTGCCGAAGGTGCCCATCAAATCGGTATCGAACAGGATGATGTTCGACGTGCCGGGCGTGCAGGCGAGAATGTCGGCGCGACCCAGCACTTCGGCGCGCACGCGCAACGAAAGCCGCGATCCGGTGCGCTTGCCGCGGCTGATCAGCCGCACCGTCTTGCCCTTGCGCACCAGTTCCTGGACACGCTCCGGAGTGAGGCGCGCGATGCCGCGCGTCGACACCTCCTGCGGCGTGGTGCGCGCGTCCATCAGGACGTTGGCCAGCGCGGCCGTCTTGGCGGCGGAATCCCAGCCTTCGATATCGTAAGCGCCATCGGCCTCCGTGATGCCCATGCGGCGCGCCTGCGCCAGCCCTTCTTCGAGCGAGCCGCCCCGCTCCATAGTCTCAATCACCACCTTCGAGGTGGAATTCAGGGCGCCCGCGAAGCCCAGCACATTCACCCCCGGCATGGAATTTCGCCATAGGTTGAAGACCGGAGCGCCATCCATCACCGCCGATTCGAAGCGGAAGCCCACACCGGCGTGCGCCGCTTCGTCGCGCAGCGCGGCGTAGGCATGCGCGATGGGGCCCTTGTTGGCCGTCACCACGTGCATGCCGCGGGCGAACGCGGCGCGGATGTGCGCGATGGCCGGCTCGCCAGTCGACGGGTTCAGGGTAGTCAACTCGACCGCGATTTGGGCGCGCGCGGCATCCAGGAACGCTTCGATGGACTCCGCGCGCGGGCCCATCCGGGGATCTTCCGGCAGTCCGGCGGCATCCACCGCGGTGCCGTGCCGCAGTGTGTGTATGCCGGTAATGGTGAATGGAAATTGCCGGCGCTTCTGCCGGAGGAGACGCGCCAGAGCGCGCCCCACGTTGCCGTACCCGATAAGTGCCAGCTTCATCTAGAAGGTGAGGCCCTAAAACGTGAGGCCATCGATCAATTTATTCAGCTCCGATTGTAGCGCGGCGCGCTTCTTGTTCAGGTCCGCCTGGCTGTCGCGCAGGGCGGCCAACTGCTGCTCATGCGCGTCGAGTTGCTTGGCGTAGCTCTGCACCAGCTGCTGCTGGCTGCTGACGTTATTCAGGCTGTTGATATTCTGGCGGATGCGGTCTTCGTCGGCGGTGAGATCGCGGATCTGGTTGCGATTGTCCTCGAGCGCATGGTCGTTCTCGGCGATCTGCGATTTTTCCTCGGAGATGCGCTGCAATTGGCGGCGTCCGGCGTCGCTGAGAGTGCGGTTCTGGATGTAGGCGCCGAGGAAGTCCGGCGTGACGTTGGTGACCTGGTACGACTGGTCGAAGACGCGCTCTTCGTTGACCGCGAATTCCTGCGACGCGCCCGATGCCAGCGCGATTTCGAAGCGGTACGCGGACGCCGTTTTCTCGGCAGGCTTCTGGTTGAGCAGCGTGTAGCCATCGCGCAGGGGGTGCTCCAGGATGAGCGTCTTGGCCTTTTGGTCGACGTTGCGGATGGTGTAGGTGCGCGTCTCTTCCATGGCCGATT
>CAZARO010001485.1:0-1522 GCA_964487165.1 uncultured Solibacteraceae bacterium
TCCGCCTCGAAGGCCAGGACCAGGTGGACCGCAACATCTTCTCCGTGGAGCAGGCTCGCGGCCAATTGCACTGGCTCGAACAGATGCACGCCGCCGGCATTTACCGCGATGAACTGGCCTATCCGCACCTGCGCCAGATGGCCGTGGAGTTCGATCTCCCGCTTGCCCCCAAGGCACTCCCCGAGACACCGGCGCCGCGCGAATTCGCGACATTTGCGGTCACACCGCCGGCCACTCCGCGTCCCATGATCGCCAACGTGAAGCCCATCGCCGGCACGCCGTTCGTGCAGTGGGACGAGCCCATCAGCCCTGCTGAGAATGGCGCTATCCTGGCACGCCTGGCCACTTATCCGGGGGTAAACGTCTACTGGATGGGCCGCAGTTACCTGGGCGAGAACATATGGGCCGCCGATATCATGCTGCCGTCGCCCGCGCTGCTGCGCTCCTGGCCCAAGGAGACCACACTCAAAGCGTCTATCGTCTATTCCGGCCGGCAGCACGCCAACGAAGTCTCCAGCACCAGCCACATTAACAAGCTGGCCGAGCAGTTGGTCACCGACCCCGCGAAGCGCGCCCTGCTCAACAAGGTAAACGTGGTCATCCATCCTATCACCAATCCCGATGGCGCGCAGCTTTCCGTCGACCTCGCTAAGATCACGCCCGATAACATGCTGCATCCCGGTTACCATGGCGCACTAAGTGCGGACGTTTCGACGGGACAGGGCGAGACCGACCCCGTCTATCCCGAATCGCGCACGCGGCGCCAGCTGATCGAAGCTTGGCAGCCCGATGCGTTCCTGAATCCGCACGGCTATCCATCGCACGAGTGGGTGCAGCCGTTCTCCGAATACACCGCATGGGTGCAGAGCCGGCAGGGCGCCAATTCCGGACGCGCGTGGTGGATCCCGCGCGGCTGGTTCACGAGCTTGGGCTACGTCCGCGATGAAACCCACCCCTACAGTAAGATGATCGCGTACGCCCTGCAGGACCGCATCGTGGCGGCCGAGCGCGAAGTGCCCGGACTGCTGCCGCTTGAAGATCGCATGAACGCGCGCTACGAGCGCTTCGGCCAGCGCTGGCAGCCGCGCGATATGTTCCAGCCGATAGTCGACGGCATTCGCATTTATATGTCGCTGAAAGGCTCGGCCGGACGCGGCGGCGGTGCCGCGGGCGCGGCGGGCGGGGAAGGCGGCGCGGCTGGTGCGGCCGGCGCAGGCACGCCTGGCAGCGGCGGCGTCACGGGGCTCTCCGCCGATGTCACCTGGGACGCCGGGTACACCGAAGCGCCCGACGAGACGGCACACGGCGACTACATGAAGTTGATGGCCTCCGCCGGCCTGGCCTTCGATTACGTGCACCTGCAATATCTCGTCGATGGCGACCTGCGCATCGCCCGCACGCAACGCGAAGCGGCTGGAAGCGTGACGTGGCGCGTCGAGCGTCCGCGTCCGGTGCTGCCGCCTGGCACGCCGCCGCCGCCCGCGCGCGGGCCGGAGCAGTAGTAGAATTTGCACGCCTCATT
>CAZARO010001486.1:0-1519 GCA_964487165.1 uncultured Solibacteraceae bacterium
AGCGCAGAAAAATCTCCGGCGATATCCAGCGCAAAAGATTGGCGAACAGCAGCGGCCACGCCAGCTCATAACGCATGGGAGAGAGCGCGGGATGGAATCCCAGCACCACGATTTTCGGCTTTCCCGCGCGCGCCGCAATCACCGGGCCGGCATCCACCTCGCCGATGGCGTCATCGCCCGCCGCGGTTTCAAATACCAACGCTTTGGCGAGCTTGAAGTCCTTGGCGCGCAGACCGTCGGCTTCCGCGCGCCCGGCGTCCCAGTGCGCGAACGGCACATTCTCCACAATCTTCTTCACGGGGATGGGCGAGCCCTCCGCCGGAGGCGCGATCCAGATGGAATCGGCGGTAGGGCGTTGCGGCGGAATGAAGCGATCGAGAATCACCAGGCCGGCATCGCCGGCGCGGTACTCCGACGGCTTGCGATACACCGCGGTCAGGCGGGGCGTGGCGGAGAGCACCGGCCGCAGCAGGTCGGGCTCGTCCGAATAGACCGTGACGGCGAGGTGCGGCTGCGCGGGGAGTTCCAGTTGGGCCTGGTCGTCGGCCGGGAAGGCGTCGTGCGGCAGCATCTTCACGTCCAGGATGCCGGCCGCCGCGGTGCGGTATTCGAAGCTGGCCTCGGCGTCGCCGCCGGGCGGCAGTGTCAGCGCCTGCGAACCGGCGGGTGTGCGCGTATCGGCGTTGGGCGGACCGTAATCGAGCAGCAAAGTGACGTTGCGCGGGCGGGTGCCGTAATTGTGCGCCGAAACGTAAATCTCCCACAAGTCGGGTTCGGTGGAAGAGCGGCGCATGCCCACTTTGCGCAGTCCGGAATTTTCGATGGCGTCGGGCACCAGCAGCACGCGCAGATTCTCGCCGGCAGAGCGGCCCGGCGGCGCAGCCGCGCCGGGGTCCCGCTCCGCCGTGCGGCCGGTGCCGATAAACGCGATCTCGCCGGGGCGGTGTCCTTCCTGCCCCTGGGCATGGCGTGCGAAGGCCAGCGCCTGATCCAGGTTCAGCGCCGTCGATCCCGGTTGCGACGCCTGGATGGCGGCTTCCACCTTCCGGTGGTCCGGCTCGAACGACGTGGCCGGAGTGGCCAGCGCATCCGCGCGCACCAGCATCACGCGGTCGCCCGCCGGCAGTGCGCGCAGGTATTCGCGGCCGCTCTGACGCGCCATGTCCATCAGGGTACGGTTGCCCGACCGCGCCGCCATCCAGGCGGAAGTGTCGAGCACCATCACGTGGTCGCGCCCGGCCGGCGCCGGTGCGCCGAAGCGCAGTTGCGCCATGGCCAGCAGCAGCAGCGCCATGCTCGCCAGTTGCAGGATCAGCGACCACGGCTGGCTGATATGGCGGCGCCGGGCCGCGATCGCCGGTTGTTCCGCCGCCACCCAGAAGCGCAGCGTGGAAACGATCTGCCGGCGCCGCGAGCGGTCCAGAAGATAGAGCGCCACCGAGACGGCCGAAACCGCGCCCAAGAGAGCCGCGAATTGCAGCAGCGAAGAATTTAGAAAATACACGCCGAGCCTTGGGGG
>CAZARO010001487.1:0-779 GCA_964487165.1 uncultured Solibacteraceae bacterium
TGCCCCGCTACGCAGCCATCGATATCGGCAGCAACTCGATCCGCATGGAAGCGGCCGAGGTGGTTTCCGGACAGCCGGCCCGCGTGCTGGCGTCGGAACGCGAAGTCACCCGCTTGGGCGAGAGCGTGTTCCGCACCGGCGCAGTGAGCGAAGATGCTCTGCGCGCCGCCTGCACGGTACTGGCGCGCATGGCCACCCTCTATCGCAAACTCGACGTGGTAGGGGTGCGCGCCGTGGCCACCAGCGCCATCCGCGATACCCGCAATCCGCACGAATTTCTGGCGCGCGCTTCGGAAGCCGCCGGGACGCCGGTGGAAATCATCTCCGGCCGCGAGGAGTCCCGGCTGATTCACCTGGGCGTGGAAAGCATCTGGCCGCAGGATGGCAAGCGGACCCTGATGATCGATATCGGCGGCGGTAGCGCGGAAATCATCGGCGCCGAAGACGGCGTGCTGAAAGAGGCCTTCTCCAAGCCGCTGGGGGCCGTCCGGCTGCGCGAGATTTTCCTCAAAGACGACCCGCCCACGCCGCTCCAGCTCCACCAGATGCACGAGTACATACAGGCCAAGCTGGACGCGCCGGTACGCCGTTTGGGACACGGCGCCTGGGATCGCGCCATCGCCACCTCAGCCACGGCGGCGGCGGTGGCCCACGCGGTGGCGCGGGTTCCCGGTTCGCGGCGCGAGGAAATCGACCGGCTTCGCACCCCCACCACGGAAGTGGGCAAACTCTATCGCAGGCTGCGCGAAATGGACCTGGCGGAGCGGCGCCGCATCACC
>CAZARO010001487.1:789-1516 GCA_964487165.1 uncultured Solibacteraceae bacterium
CAAGAGGCTGTCGCAATTGAACCTCGCGGGCCGCCGCCGCATCACCGGAATCGGCCCGCGGCGAGCCGAAATCATCGTGCCCGGGATTGCCGTGCTGCTCGATTTCCTGCGCGAATTCCAGCTTTCGGCCGTCTACTATTGCCGCGCCGGCGTACGCGACGGGATCATCGCCGACCTGGCCAATCGCAACGTGGGCGCCGAGCTCTCGCGCCTCAGCCGCGAACAGCGCCGCGAAGTGGAAGAACTGGGGCGCCGCTACGGCGTGTCTCTGGAGCATGCCCGCAAGGTGGCCAACATCGCTCACCTGCTTTTCACCGCGCTGCAACCGCTGCATACCCTGCCGCCGGCCGCGGGCAAACTGCTGGAAGCGGCGGCTTACCTCATCGACGTGGGCCACTACGTCAGCGATTCCGGCCATCACAAGCATTCCTACTACGTGGTGTCGAACTCCGATATCGCCGGTTTTACGCAGCGCGAGCGCCTGCTGGTGGCGTGCCTGTGCCGCTACCATCGCAAGTCGCTGCCCACCCCCATGCATAGCCAATACCAGGCGCTGCCGGCGGATGACCGGCGCCTGCTGTTGTTCCTTATTCCCCTGCTGCGGCTGGCCGACAATTTGAACCGCAGCCGCCAGCAGCGTATCAAGGGAATCGAATGCCGCCTGCGCGACGGCCATGTGGTGCTGGAGGTCAAGAGCAGCCACGATATCGACCTGGAACAGTGGGGA
>CAZARO010001488.1:0-1514 GCA_964487165.1 uncultured Solibacteraceae bacterium
CAGGCGCTGGAGCTAACCTCAAGCAGGGTAATATTTTATGACCCAGTAGTACTAGTCAAAGGGGGGCGAAGCAAAGGTCGGAAGCCCTTCAATTCTCGTCTCGGCAGTCACACTTCGCCGAGACCCGTGGTTGGACGAAAGGTTACCGGAAGTTGGCCCCACCTTTTGCGGACGATAGCGTCCACAGCCGCTATGCCGATCAAACGACGTTCGAGGAACGTGCTATCGCATTACTCCCCGCCGCTAAGTCGGGGATTGGTCCAGCAATTCACCTGCCAACGGGTTGGCCCGTTCGGACACTCGAGGACCCCGTCTTACGGCCCAAATCTGGAAGACTGCCGGTGAACCCTTAAGACGCCTTCTCCTGCGCATAAGCCGCGTACTCTTCGTACGTGCCCTTGAAGTCTTCGGTGTGTCCGCCCTCGAAATGCCAGATCCGCGTGACCACTTCCTCGATCAGGTCATGATCGTGCGTCACCAGCAATACCGTCCCCCCGTACTCTTGTAGGGCGATATTGAGCGCGTTGATCGACTCCAGGTCGAGGTGATTCGTCGGTTCGTCAAGCACCAGGAAGTTAGGCTTCTGAAGCATGAGCCGGCAAAAGATCAGCCGCGCCGCCTCCCCGCCGGACAGGGCATTGGTCGGCTTGAGCGCGTCCTGGCCGCTGAATAGCATCTGGCCCAGCAGGCCGCGTAATTCCTCCTGGGAGGCTTGCGGGTCAAACTCGTGAAGCCACTCGATCGCCGTGGTTCCGCGCCGGATCGAATCGGAATGGTCCTGCGGGAAGTAGCCCACCGCCACTTCGTGGCCCCATACGACAATTCCCGCATCCACATCGAAGTGCCGGTCGGCATCCTCGATGAAGCCCGTGGCGCTACGAATCAGCGACTTCAAAAGCGTGGTTTTCCCGGCCCCGTTGCGGCCCGTCAGCGCGACCTTCTCGCCGCGCGCGATGCTGGTGGTGAAACCGTCGACTACCTGCAATTTGCCGTAGCTCTTCGCCAGCCCCTTGACCTCCAGCGGATGCCGGCCCGAGGGACGCTTCATGTCAAACCGGATGTATGGCCGCTGGATATTCGACTTCGCCAGCTCCGAAGTCTGCAATCGCTCCACTTCTTTCTTGCGAGACATCACCTGGCTGGAGCGCGTACCGGCCGAAAAGCGCGCTATGAATTCGTTCAACTGGGCGATCTTTTTTTCGCGCTGCGCATTGCCTGCCTCGATGGTCGAGCGGACCTGTGTCTTGGCGAGCACCATGTCGTCGTATCCGCCGGTGTACAGGATGACGGTTTCGTAGTCGATGTCGGCGATATGCGTGCAAACGCTGTTCAGAAAATGCCGATCGTGCGAAATGACAATCAGCACGCCTTCATAGTCGCAAAGATAATCCTGCAGCCAGTGGACCGACTCCAGGTCCAGGTGGTTGGTCGGCTCGTCGAGCAGCAACGCCGGCGGGCTGCCGAAGAGAGCCTGGGCCAGCAGCACGCGCACTTTCTGGCCGCCCTGCAATTCG
>CAZARO010001489.1:0-1513 GCA_964487165.1 uncultured Solibacteraceae bacterium
CGAGGAGATGTTCGACGTGCCCGCCGCGCTGCGCCGCCTGGACCTGAACCATGACGGCAAACTGAGCGCCGAAGAATGCGGATTCCTCCCGCCCGGCGACCTTGCCGGGCCGGCCCGTCTGATGGCCCGCTCGCGGCGCGATTTCATGCGCGAGAATCCCGTGCTGGCGGCTCTGGACGCGGATCGCGATGGCGAAATCTCCGCGGCCGAAATCGCCAACAGTCCGGCCGCCCTGAAATCGCTGGACCTCAATAATGACGGAAGGCTGACGCCGTACGAGCTGCTACCCAACCCGGCCGTCTCCCAGGCCGCGGGCATGATGGGACGGTTCGACACCAATGACGCCGGCGTAATCGCGCTCCAAAGCCTGCCGAAGGACGATCTCGACCTCGAGTCCAACAGGCGCCTCCTGATCGCCGCGGATCGGAATCACGATGGCATAGTTACTCGCGGAGAGCTGATTGTCGAACTGGCGGTGCGCTCGCAAGCGCAGTGGTTCCGGGACCACCCGCAGCCGACCCATGGCGGGCAGCCGTGATCGTCGAGATGCGAACCTATAAGACCAAGCCCGGCAAGCGCGCCGAGTTCCTGGAGATCTTCCGCGCGAAGTCCATTCCGGCACACGATGAGATCGGAATGCGGATCTTGGGGCCGTTCCTATCGGTGGAAGATGCCGATACTTTTTTCTTCATGCGCGGCTTTCCCGACATGGCTTCACGCGAGCCGATGAAAGCCCGGTTTTATGAAGGGGAACTTTGGAAGAAGGAACTGGAGAACTTACTAATGCCCATGTTGGAGAAGTATGAGGTGGTCCTGGTGGAGGACCCCGACGGCCGGATTCACTGGTAGCGGCTCGCCGGTCGGGCTAAAGCCCTCCGCGGACTGAAGTCCGCCCCACCTCAGTACCGACCGCGATCACGGCGCCGGAGCACTTCGAAGAACCGCTTGCTGGCGCGCGCGGCTCGGAATGGCGCCTCTGTACTTGCCAGAGCCTACCGAGCCGCGACCGCGAGGGAGCGGTCCTGACTCCTGTCTCCCATGTCCCGCAGGGACATCGCGGGTAAAGCCCGCGCGCAATGCTCTAAATCTTCTGCACCCTGCGCAGCGTATACAGTTCCGGCTTCATATTCTCCCGCTCGAAGCGCTTCCAATCGTCATTCACGTGGATCAATTTCCCGCTGATGTGATTGGACCGTTCGGAGGCGAGGAACAGCGCCAGTTGCAACTGCTTCTCCGGGGGAATGCCGCCCGTAATGCGCACCTGCTCGGACTCTTCGATCTCCCGCCGCCCGGCCATCTCTTCGCCGGCGTGCAGAATTTCGTCCGTCATGTGGGTGTACACGTTGCCCGGGGAAATGCAGTTCACCTGCACATTGTTGTCGCTCACTTCCACCGCCAGCCCTTCGGCAAAACGCACCACCGCGGCCTTCGAAGCGGCGTACGCTCCGAAATTCGGGCGCGTATGGCCCGACCCTCCGCCCACGATCAGAATGATCTTGCCCGACCGCTTCTC
>CAZARO010001490.1:0-1510 GCA_964487165.1 uncultured Solibacteraceae bacterium
GCTACTGAGTCTCGCAGAATACGGTGACAGATGCCGCCAGGCAGTGGGGCAGGTTGTCAACCTGCGGCGGGTTGGTAACCCGCCTCGGACGCCCGTGAACAGGCCGCTCGGCGCCGATTGCCAATCGGCGCGCAGGATACCATCCTGCCCCACGGAACGCGCTCAGCGTCGCTCTATTATGCTAGAGTCAATAGCTCTGCTCTCTTCCTTCACCCAGATTTTGGGCCCGACGGCGGCTTCCAAGTGGATCTTGCGAAGTTCTGAACGCAGATCCAGGCCATCGCTAACCGAGACCACCTCCAGGCGCACACCCGGCCGGATGCCGGCGCCATCCAGGTGCTCCAACAGTTTCCGGTCGCGTTCGAACAGGCTGACCACCACCAGCCGTTCGCCGGGGTGCGCCTCTTCGAGCGGCTTGAGGCCGCGCTGCCGGCGCGCCGCGGGGGAATCCATGCCCACGATGTTGCCGTGCGGGCAGGCCTGGCTGACGCCCAGCCGTTCCACCAGTTTGCGCTCCAAATCGGCCGAGACGGCGTGCTCCAACTGTTCCGCCTCCTCGTGGACCTTGTACCATTCCAGGCCGAAAATCTCGGTCAACATGCGTTCGATGAGATGATGGCGATTCAGCAGCCGGCTGGAGATTTCGCGTCCCGCCGGCGTCAGGGTAATCTGACCCTCGGCGGCGACATGAATGAGGGCGTCGCGCTTCAGCCGCTTAATGGCCATGGTAACGGCCGGCGCCGAGACGTGTAGCCAGCGGGTGAGGGTAACGGCCTTAACGGTCTCGCCCTCGGACTCGGCCTCAGCGATGGTCTTGAGGTAATTCTCCTTGGAGATGGTGATTCGCACGCGTCAACCTTGATTCTATCTGAACGCAAACCGGGAGCGCCCCGATATAATGGGTGCCGTGCCCTCCGACGGCGACCTCCCGTTCCCGGAACTCTGCGGCCGCGTCCAGGAACACATTCAGGGCCGCTACCGCGTGCGCGTGGTGACGCGCGATATCCCCGATCCGCTGATCGGCGACCTCGATGGCTCGGAGATTCACATCGATTTCGCCGTCACCCCCGAACAGCGCTTCTTCCTGCTGGCACACCTGTTCGGCCACACCGTGCAGTGGAACGTCGACCCGGCGGCTTTCGCCATCGGCAAGACGCGGCAGCCGCCAGTTGACGAGGCCCTTTTGCCGTCGCTGCTGGCTTACGAACGGGAGGCCGCCGGCTACGGTCTGGGTTTGCTCCACGAGACGGGCATCCGGCAGGCCGACCAATGGCTCTCGGATTACTCGGCCTGCGACCTGGCGTACCTGGCCCACTTTTATCGCACCGGCGAGAAACGCGATCCGCTGACCTTCTGGCGCCCCAACGTCCCGCTGGTCGAAGCGCGCGCCATCCCCGCCTTCACTCCCACAAAGTTAGTGTTCCGCAGCAACGGCGTGGTGATCTGACGAGGGCGCTGCCCTCGATGTCCCTGCGGGACATGGGAGTCAGAAGTCAGGAGTCAGAAGACA